>SOIY01000324.1 GCA_004376785.1 Candidatus Stahliibacteriota bacterium
GACTGCCCTGAATTTGAATTTGAAATTTAATAGGTTTATTTTAGTTTAACAACCTTCCTTAATAAAAACTCATTATTATTATTCAAAACACAGAAATAGGTACCAGCTGATAATTGTCTACCGGCATTATCACTTCCATCCCAGGAGATAACAGTAGGGAATAAGGAGTAAGCAGTAGGCAGTGAAAATCCTTTCACTAATCGACCACTTGCATCATAGATTTTTAGCTCTGTGCTCTTAGCCCAATGCTCTATGCCAAAACTGATGTACGTCAACTTTGAAAATGGATTAGGTGCTATGCGTAAAGAAATTGCTTTACACTCTGTTTTCGTATTCTCAATACCAATTGGATACTCAAAATCAGTAAAATAAATAATGTAAGGTGGAATTTCTCCTTGTGTCCAGATTAAATACGCTCCACAGCAATTCGGAAATCTGATTGGTTCATCAATATTGAAACGTGTTCTTAATGAACCTCCATCATACCATCCGCCAGCCCACAGATAATAGATATTGTAATATATATCAATATAATCTGAAGAATCTTCTTGCCAAAAAACATAACTCCAGTTTTCACCAACTGTTGAAATAACTGGATACATAGAATGTCCCTGGGTTGGATAACCTCCGCCTGGGTTACCGCCATAAAAAAATGCCTCTAAATTACTTGATGTACTATCTTCCCAGCAAGCAGACAATGAATCCAGACCATGGGAAAAATCGAGCGAAGGATGTCGAAGCACATGCCAGTGGTCAGCTAAGGAAATTGTTGTTGACCAAATATTTCCTTCTTTATATCGACAAAGTATGTGATAAGGTGTGTAAGAACTAGTATCAACACAAGCCCACAATATATATATACGATTATCTGGCAGGAATATACTAATAGATGAATGTGAATTAGTTGTCTGTACAGAACCAAAATCACTTATCCTGAAGGTATCACTAAGAACACCATTATCGCATGAACGATAAAAGATTTGATTATACCCATCTACATCCTCGGTCCAAGTAATATGGGCAACAAGGCTTGAATCAATCACTAAATCAGGAAGAATAGAATTCCCTGATGATTCACTTATATTTATTGGCGGTGCCCAGTCATCAAGACAGTCATAATAGACTTCGTAATTACCACTACCAGAATCAAAATACTGCCACGCAACATGACGGAATCCATATGTATCAACATCAAGTGCTGGACAAATGCCTTCATTAAGAGCAACTGGTGTCTGCCACGAAATACCCTCGTCAGTTGTAAAAATATAATATACACTATCTGAGGAATGATAAACAACATGAATAGTGTCACTCATCCATTCGCCATTCTGCGTTACAATCTTGTGGCTGTTATTAAATGCAGTTGCATCGGATGAATTGGATGTAGTAACAAAATGATATTGGGCACTGGCATACACACAGCATGTGATAAGACACAACAAACACTTTTGTTGTATAGACATGTTATACCTCCAATATATTATACTATGGTTAAACTTTTTGTCAAGGGCAGTTTATGAAATTTCTGATCTGGTAATCATTTTGTCATTTAGTCAATTGACATAATGATAAAATGAGATATAATATATTATGGCTAAGAAAAAAATACCAGAAATTCGATATCGGGCATCACGGATTTGCCGAGCTATGGGGAATCCTACTGCCTATGAAGTCTTACATATCCTAAAAAAAGGAGAAAGAACACCGGAAGAATTGGCAAAACTACTTGGGGTGAGTCTTCCGACTATTTCTCAGGTTCTTCGATCACTAAGAGATTTGGATTTAGTTCGGTATGAGGTTAAGTGGCGAAACCGTATTTACTGGATTAAGACTGATGTTGTAGTTAGAGTAATGACAAATCTCGAACAACTCGTAAAGATAATAGAAAACATGAAGTGATAAAGCGTCATCCTCATCGTTTTGTCATTTAGGCAATTGACAAAACGATAAAATGAGCTGACGGTCGGGTTGTTAAAATACGCCTTGTAATCTCATAAAATATAATAAGATTGCCACACCCTGATCCCACGCGTTATACGCGAATAAGTCTTGCTATTCCACTTCTTCTTGAGTTAGCGCTAATTGTAACCTTTCAGTAAACTAATAATCTGTGTAATCATTTAAAAATCTGGGCAATCTGTGTATTGAAACTTTTCCCGATTTTAAACGTATTATATATATAAATGAAGGCAATTTTAGGTATTTACCCCGTTTAGATAGCAAGTATCTAATGGGGTTTAGGAATTTAGGTATTTACCCAAGCCCGTTATAAACGAGCTGGGTTTAGGCATTTTATATTTTTAGGTATTTCGGTATTTTGTTTTACAAGGAGGTTCAATGAATATTTTATTATTATTTTTGCTAACAATAAATAATGATAAGGTCGTTGAGGTGCGGTTTACAGAGACTGCACCACGGATTGATGGGGTGATTGAGGAAGTCTGGCAGGCAGCGGACTCGGCTTACGATTTTGTCCAATTTGAACCTTACGAAAAGACTGAACCTACTGAAAAAACTGTAGTTTATGTATTACAGGATAAAGAAAATCTCTATTTTGCGTTCCGCTGTTATGCAGAAAAGCATAAGCCAACAGCCTGTTTAACTGCTGATGAGGATGATATTAGAATGGGTATAGATACTTTTGGCAGTAAAACTACAGCCTATTACTTCTTGGTATATGCAAGTGGAATAAAGAATGAAGGCTGGATACTTGATAATGGCAGAACCCTTGATGATTCCTGGGAGGGTGTCTGGTATAGGGCAGTCAAACTATACGACGACCGTTTTGAAGTAGAAATAAAGATACCATTTAAGTCAATTCGATATAAGAAAGGACTTGATGAGTGGAATATAATCGTTGGCCGATACATTGCGCACAATCGGGAAACAGATATGTGGAAGGAATTCTTACAGAAAGAAGGGGTTTTAATTTCTCAGTATGGCACATTAAAAGGTGTAAATCCACAAACCACTGGTTACTATTTTGAGCTCTACCCAGAGGCGTACTTAAGACACGACAAATATGAAGGTGAAGAAGGTGAATATAAGCCAAGTATCAGTTTAAATTTCAAGTGGGATGTTACTCCGCAGACAACCATTAATGCAACTGTTTATCCAGACTTTGCCCAGATTGAATCTGACCCCTTTGAACTCAACCTATCTCGTTATCCTATTTACTTAGATGAACGAAGACCATTCTTCCTCGAGGGTAAGGATATATTCCGAATGGCGGATTTTGGTGACATGGGATTCTTTGATCCATTAGAAATATTTTATTCCCGTAAAATAGGAAAATTGGTAAAAAACGATGCAGTACCGATCATAGGTGGATTAAAATTGACAAATAAATCCGAAAGCTGGAATATAGGAGCCTTAGGCGCCTACACAGACGAGTATGTTGATACCTTGAATGGAATTGATGAGCCCAATCAATGGTTTGGTGTGCTGAGGGCAAAACGCAGTGTATTTGAAAACTCAGATATTGGTATGCTCTTTAGCGGAACAATGATAGATAAAGATAATTACAACTATGCATTTGGGCTTGACGGAGTATATCGTAAAGGGGCTAACCAATTTATTGTGCAGGGGGCAGTGAGTGATAAGAGTGAAAAGCGTGGTTGGGCATTAAACACTGGTTATTTTGGTTATATCAAAAACTTTATTATGTTTGCATCTGCTCAGGCGATTAATGACTCCTTTGATGTTAGCGATATTGGATTTGTTCCGTGGGCTGGTCAGAAGAAACTCTTCGTCATGAGTGGTCCTTATAAACAATTTCAAAAGGGATTTATTCGCGATTACTTTATAGCACCAGGGATAAATGTTATTCAGGAACCAGGGAATACAAATTGGTCAAAACTTGGCGCCATAGAGATCAATGGCCATTTTCGAAACAACTGGGGTTTTGATTGTTTTGCTTCAATTGGTCCCTATTATGAAGTAGATACAAATTACGTTTATCGTACCATAAATCTATCAATCTGGGGGAATCTCTTTGGGAATCATATTGATTTTGGCGGCGATTATTCCTATACATATAATTATTTGCGTGGATTTCTTGCTTACCAGGGGTCGAACAGGTTCTCATATAGCTATTCAATAATACCACAACTGAGCATTGGTTTAGCATCCTACCTGTGGGTTGAATGGGATACACGCAATACTATTGTTGCGATGTGGCCAATGTTCAGGCCAAGAATCAATATAAGATTTAATGCGGATATCAGTTTGACCGTTTTCAATGAGCTTGTTACGCAAATGCCAGGTACAGATTTTGGTGAAACAGAGTTATTGTCAAATCGATTTGGCCTGCTTTTCTCCTGGAACTTCTTGCCTAAATCCTGGTTTTATGTTGCACTCAATGATTATCGAGAAAAAGGTGAATTGGGCAGTTTGGATCCCCAATACCGCATTGGAGCAATCAAAGCGAAGTATTTGATATACTTCTAATTATTGAATCAGTAAATTACCTACCCCTTTTTCATTTTCTCATTTAGTCAATTGACAAAATGAGAAAATGAGGATAGATGATTGTTGTAGTTTTGGCTTGCCGATACTAAATCAATACCATAGCTTGACTTTTGTTCGCCTCTGTTGTATACTACTATAAGTTTTTTTGGCTTTTGAATAAAGAGAATTTGAATAACGAGGAATTTCTCAAAGAGGATGCGATGAAAAGCAAAACCATTATTTATGAAATCGTGTACACAAACAAGGATTTAATCAAGCAGAAAAAGCAAAAGTATTTACAAACTCAAAGAGAAGCAGGTCACTAATTTGATAAACAGCAAACCACACCGGGGTGAAGAGCTGGTTAATGCTATTACGCATGGCCTGGGCGCAGGGCTGAGCATTGCAGCACTGGTTCTTCTTGTAGTTTTTGCCAGCATCCATGGTAGCGCCTGGCACATAGTGAGCTTCAGTATCTACGGGACAACGTTAATCCTGTTATACCTGAGCTCGACCCTTTATCATAGTTTCAGAAATGAGCGAGTTAAATACTTATTCAAAATCTTTGACCATTCTGCAATATTTTTGTGTATTGCAGGTACGTATACGCCTTTTACCTTGATAACGCTTCGCGGAGCTTTAGGGTGGACCATTTTCGGCACAATATGGGGACTGGCTGCACTTGGCATCGTGTTCAAGGTTTTCCTTGTAAACAAGTACACGATACTCTCTACCATAGTGTATATTCTCATGGGGTGGATGGCGATTATCGCCATAAAACCGCTTTTTTCATCCCTGCCGCGCGTGGGTTTTTTCTGGCTGTTGCTCGGCGGTGTATTGTTCACCCTGGGCATTGTATTTTATGGAAATCGCAGGATGCCTTATAGTCATGCAATTTGGCACCTTTTTGTTTTAGCAGGGAGTATCTGTCATTTTTTCTCAATTTTTTTATACTTGCTCCAATGGCGTGGTTGACAGACGTGTACTCATAGATATACTTTTTTATTCGGAGATAAAAAAATATTTAATCAAAGGAGGTGAATTACAATGCCAACGATTACGGTAGAAGGACCGCCAATCAAGGAGATTGAACGAAAAAGGCAACTGGTGAAAAAACTGACTGCTGCAGCAATTGAAATATACAACATCAAGCACATTGTTGTTCTTATACGAGAAAATGCTCCTGAGAATGTAGGAGTAAACGGGGAATTGATAGCAGATCGGCATAAAAAATAATATTTAATTATTGAGCAGTAAATTAAGGTAAGTATAATATTTTGGGTACAAAAAAAGGAGGTAAAATGCGTAAGTTATTTCTTTTGATTTTAATTATATTATGCCAATTAAGCTATGCATCCGTATTTTTAAACACCGCAAGAATTGCCTACTATAATGAGAGGGATTTTGAGCGAGCGAAAAAATCGTGTTTAGAAGGGATTGAAAAAGGCGAGGTTAATTTTGAACTCCATGCTATCCTTGGTGGATGCGAAATTGGTCTTGGAAATTGGCAGAAAGCATCGAATGCACTGATAAAGGCCTTCACAATTGATTCATTAAAAACAATGAATTGGATTAGTGAAAAAGGGGGAGGTGAACAATATTATTATCAAGGATTTTATTTCGCAGCACGAGAACTGTTTGATGAGGAAAAATATGATGAGGCGCTGAACAATTTAGAATATGCTAAAATACTTAATCCCGGTGATATAAATATCTATATACTAAGGGGCGCTATATTATATAAACTGGGTAATATAGAACAAGCAAATAGAGAATACAAAAAGGTTCTTAATATTGATTCTGAAAATCCAGATGTTTATTTTTTGATTGGTAAATCTTTATTTGAAACTCAAGAATTTGATAGTAGTTTAACCTTTTTTAACAATGCAATAAAGTACTACAAACTGAAATATTCCCGAATATCAAGAGTCATTTTCCATAATCTACTGAAGATTGAAAAAAGTCTGGCGCAAAAGATAATCAAATTATGGGTTGAACAAAATTTTGATGAGTTGGATCAATTGATAAAAATTGAACTGGAATTCGATGGAGGGCTGGATGCACAGCAAAAAAATATTGAACAATTTTTCCGGGCTACGAATGATTTGGCACGTAGTTATTATTTTACTGGAATGGCGTACTATAATCTAAAAAAAGATAGCCTTGCCTTAAATTATTTACTGAAAAATCTTGAATTGAAGCCTGATGAGCTGGATGCCTTATATTTTACTGGAGAAATATACATCAAATCAAAAAAGTATCCTGATGCAATTAGATATTTTGAAAAGGCAACTCTACTCAAGGAAGATGATATCAATGCGTGGTTTTATCTTGGTGTTTGTTATACACAATTAAAGGAGTACAAAAAAGCAATTGATATATATGAAAATAAAGTGCTTCAGTTTAGTCCGGAAAATATTGATGCGATGACCAATCTTGCATTTATCTATAGCGAAACAGGAAACAGTGAAAAGGCTCTTGAATACTTAAAAAAGGTAGAGCAACTGCAATAAGACAGCTTTTTTAAAAGCACATTGATAAATAAATTCTCTCCTTAATTTTATCTTTGTCTGTGATTGATAAACTACCTATAAAGTTTTTCTGAATTCATAGGGGATAACAACTACTGGTATCTTTGCTTTCTCCATTACGCCTGTACTTATCCATTCAGCAGCAGTTTTGTCTGGAGTCGCGCCCATAATAATGAGATTTACTGATTCTTCGTCAGCAGACTCAATTATATTAGAAATAATATCACCTTTTTTAAAAATCTTGGTTACATTTACATTGGCCTGTTTACCTGCTTCTACAAAAATATTAAGGGTTTCTTGTCCTTGTGTTTGATCATCTCCTTTTGAGATGTGCAGAGCTACTATTTCGGCTCCTAATATTTTTGCGATATTAGTAATATATCCTACCTTATCTTTTGCCGGTTTAGGTCCAGCTGCAGTAACTAATATTTTCATCATAAATCACCTCCCTAATGAATCATCTTTGCTTCCTTTCTAATTATAAAGATAATTCATATCCTGTCAACATTACAGAACAGTGGGGTCAAATCTCTACTTTGAACATATCCCCTCGATACATACTTCCTCGTTCAAATACTTTTTTGGTTTACAAAACATTGAGTGCCTCAATGTTCAAAGTAGAGATTTGACCCCATCACCTGCCCGGGTTTTGAAACGAGAGCACGAATTTTTTTCAGAGACCCTTCAAAAAATCGCTGAAGGCGAAATAATTCTTCCTGTTTGAAACATGGGTTGGTATAAGGATTTGTACGACGAATTCAGGATGAAGAGGACATTTGGTAGTATTTCTGATGAAAAAAAAAGACAGGATGTTGATTTCATAATTGATGTTCTTGCGATGCGCCCCTCTTGTCTAAGACATAATATGATAAATTAGGCACAAACAAGACACAGTGTCAGTTACTTGATAACTCCGCTCTATTATATTGACTCTATTGATAATATACAGTATAATGATATATGAAAAAAACACTTGCAGTCATCAACGAGATGAAAAAGCAAAAAATTATTGAAAATTATGCTATTGCAGGTGGTATAGCAACTATCTTCTATGTCGAGCCAATTCTCACATATGATCTTGATATTTTCTTCACTTATAAAACAGAGCCTACAGGATTAGATGTATTAAAGCCAATTTATAAATTTTTGAGAAAGAAGGGCTACAAAGAGAAAGAAGAACATGTGTTAATTGAAGGAATCCCTGTTCAATTTTTTCCTGTTTATGATGCACTATCTAGAGAAGCTGTAGAACAAGCACAAAAAACCACATACAGTAGTGTGAGCATAAAGGTTCTCAGTTCAGAACATCTAATAGCAATTATGTTACAAGTCTACAGACCAAAAGACAAAGAAAGAATAATAATACTACTAGATCAGGCAAAGGTTGATAAACGTCGTTTGAATGCCATATTGAAACGGCATAATTTGACAAAAAAATATAACAATTTTATGAAATTATATGGCAAGTAAATACTATATAAATACAAGGGCTAAGAAAATTTTCAAGGCCACGCGAAGGTTTCACAGGAAAAGAGCTAGAATGTCCTTCGGAATGAAAATTAAACAGCTAGTTAAGTTACAGATGTTAGCTAATGAGATTAAATCGAATACCGGTAGAGAAAAAGGCTACATCTGGCAAATATAAATCCAAAAAAAACAGATTATATCGCTGAAAATGAAGAAGAATTGATTAAGTATTTAACTGATTACAGAGAAACCAATACAAAATGAAGTATGATAAGACTGATGTACCTTCGCGTTATGCGCAAGCTCGAAAACTTCCTGAAGAGACAACGAAACTGTGGCTTGAAACTGTCTCGGGGTATATACCACAAGGTTCAATAGAAACTATTGTCGATTTGGGTTGCGGTATTGGTAGATTTTCAAAGGCGTTAGCGGATTATTTCTCAGCACAAATCTATGGTATTGATCCATCTTGGAAGATGTTGAAAGAAGCCAGAGGAGCTACATTGTCAACAAAAGTAACATTTCTACGAGGATCAGCAGAGTATATACCGTTGACCGATGGTTTAGCCGATCTAATTTTTCTCTCGCAAGTTTATCATCATATAGAGGATAAAAAAAGAGCTTTTTCAGAAATTAAAAGAGTATTAAAAACAAACGGATTTCTATGTATCCGTACATCAACCATAGAAAATCTCAACACAATTCTCTATCTGCGATTTTTCCCACCAGCATTGAAGAAAGATATGGAATTCCTATCATCAAGAAATGATATAATAGATACTGTACATAGTAGCGGATTTAAGTTAAAGGGACACGAAATAGTACGGCAGAAGTTCGCTAATAATCTTGAGGAATATTGTGAAAAGATCAAATCAAGAGCATTGTCAGATCTTGTTAGTATTACCGATGAAGAATTTCACGATGGGTTTGATAGACTAGAGACTTATTGTAAAGAACAGAATGCAGAAATGGATATTATTGAGGAACTCGATTTCTTTATCTATACAAAAGTATGTTTGAAGTAACTATCAAAGGAAAGCGGCTCATGTTTCAGACAAGCGACACCATGTTTTCCCCCCGTTACATTGATCCTGGCACTCTAGCAATGCTGTCTCAGGTTGATTTCCATAACGAAGAACTAATACTTGATCTCGGATGTGGATATGGGGTCGTGGGCATTCTGGCTGCAAAATTTATTGATCCATCCAGAGTGTGCATGATTGACACCGATGCAGAAGCACTTCGCCTTTCAAAGGAAAATGCAAGATTAAATAACGTTGATGGTGTGCATATCATACAGAGTGATGGATTTAAGAATCTGGACGTCACAGGTTTCTCGCTCATTCTATGTAATCCTCCATATACAGTAGATTTTGCAGTCCCAAAACGCTTCATTAAAAAGGGTTTTAATCGATTGAGAGTTGGTGGTCGTTTTTTCATGGTGACCAAGCGGCGTCTGTGGTATAAGAATAAGTTCATCTCAGTTTTCGGAGGAGTGCAGATCAAACAAGTAGACGACTACAACGTCTTCTGTGCAATTAAAAAAACCAAGCATTATGTAGATGGATTAGAAAAGCCGATGCGTAAGAGAAGTATGAGCAAGAAACTTACACGCAGAGTAAGAGCATCCGGCAGACACAGAAGGTATAAAAACAAATATGAGAAATTAATATGAAAGAAATTGAGGATTTAAAAAGGTATTATTCAGACAGGGCAAAAGAATATGATGAAACTGCCGGATATAAAAACCCGGTCGCTGAAAAAATTAGAAAAAGTATAAAACTTCGACATCAGAATTATTTCAAAGGACACGATGTTTTAGAAATCGCCTGCGGTACAGGTTATTGGACTGAAGTTATTGCAGAAACAGCAAACTCAGTTTTAGCAATAGATATTAGTAAAAAAATGATATCAATTGCGAAAAAAAGACTTACTAAATATAAAGATGTAGATTTTGCAATTGCAGATGCATATATATTAGATAATGTACAAGGAGAGTTTTCAGCTGCGTATGCGCACTGGTGGTGTTCACACATCCCAAAGTCAAAAATAAGAAATTTTCTACTGAATTTGCATAAGAAGCTAATATCTGAAGCTTTCGTATTGTTCGCTGATCATTTACCCCATTATTTGGAAAAAGAGATTAAAGTGAATTACAATGAAGATGGAGATAGACTAGAAGAAAGAATACTTAAAAATAGAAAAAAATATCTTGTTGTAAAAAATTTCCCATCCAAGGAAGAAATCTATTCTTCTTTATCCGGTTTAGCAAAAAATATAAATTTTCAAGAATATGAAGGTTACTGGGAATTGTATTACACGGTGTTAAAATAATCTATTGAACCCAGCTCAACTCACCAGGATGTATCTCTACGAGAGTAGGGAGAAATCTGGGTAATGCAAATTGTAACCTTGACAATGTACTAAAAACTTCTATAATTATTATGAATGAGGGTATAAGACAACACATAGATCGTTACTTCATTAATTGATGAGTACAGAATAATATTTGTACATATTCTGCCCATTAATCTTTTACTATCAATCATCAAAAAAGGAGGAACAACATGTTGCATCAGTTAGAAAAAAAGAAATATAACAAAATCTTGCCTGTTATTAAGGATTTATACCATCGTCCAGCCCTCATGTCAGTCGTGGAAGGTAATAGTCCAGGTCAGATATTTGTAGATGATTTGAAACAGCCAAATAACATTCTTGTATGGACACCATGGGGATTTAATTTCTTGATAGAAGATGAGAGCAATGATAAATTCAATCAAACGATGCATGAGTTAATTATAGATAAGCTTATTCCCGAAGGTATTAAATTAGGACAAGAAACCGGATTCATACTTTATCCATACCCAGAATCATATTGTGCAAGAATAGAAACATTATTTACAGACAAACTTCCATTGAAAGATTATCGAAACACATTCACATTTCACCCTGAGAAATTCAAAAAACACACTAATCGGGAACGTAATTTACCTACTGACATCCACATAAAACGAATCAATAAAAAATTGGCAAATAGATTAATCGATGCAATCACATGGAGTTGGATATCTGTAAATGATTTTCTAGCGAGGGGATTTGGATTTTGTCTTCTCAAAGATAATGTAATTATTAGTACTTGTTATTCTATATTTGTTGGGCACGGAATATACGAAATTGAAATTGATACCCACCCTGAATATAGAAAGCAAGGATACGGAAAACTAACCGCATCTGCGTTCATTTCACACTGCCTCTCAAATGGGTATACACCTTGTTGGGAATGCTGGAAAGGACATTCAGAATCAAATCACCTGGCTGAGGAATTAGGGTTTAAATTGAAACAGAAGTATCCTGCTTACAGTATTGAATTTACTGAATTTGACACTTATATTGATCATGGATACTACTATTTTCGAGATAAGAAAGAATATGAGAAGTCAGCGAGATACTTCAAGAAAGCATTCAATATCAAGGAAACAAGTGCAGAAAATTACTACACTGCTGCTTGTGCTTGTGCGAGAGCAGGTCAAAAGAATGCAGCTATTAAATTTCTGAATATTGCAGTTAATAAAGGATGGAGGCATATTGAGTATTTACGAAGGAGCAACAATTTTAAGGGTCTCCACAGTTCAAATGGATGGCAGGAAATATTAGAAAAACTTAAGACGAAAATTGATAAGTCTGAACAATAATTATCTTCATGCCCATACAAATGCAATTAAAGGAGGAAATATGGTTAATTATAATTGGATAAAAGTGGCAGGTTTTGACATTCAACAATTTACTTCTTCTTAACTTGTATGTGATCATAGAAGCAAACGCCGCAGATTATTTCTCAATCATTCTTCTCATTATATTCATCTCTCTATTCGATATCTTCGGCGAGACTTTCAGCATCAAGGCGTTCGTCGCGATAATTTTCAATAAAGCTTTCTTTAATGTAACGACACACCTTGCGCCTGGCGATACGGTGAATATTCAAAAGATGCCGGACAGAGATATTGTCTGTAGTGATATTCTTTCCACCTGTACCGCAGGCAAGCATTAATGAAGGCCTGAGTTTATTGTATGTACCTCCCATTGCACCCTGCGAGGCAGGTGTATTCACAAGGATTCGGCCGGCGTTCACAGCCGTAGCAAAATACTCGATTTTCTCCTCGTTCTTCGAGAAAATACTGGCTGTATGCCCTAATCCACCGTGTCGATTGATCTGACAGCAGAGTTCAATAGCTTGTTCAAAATCATCAGCTACATAAAATGCCAGGATAGGAGCCAGGATTTCTAAAGAAAGAGGAGCCTGGATTCCGACCTCTTCCAGAGGAGCAATCAGAACGGTCGTGTCAGGCGGGACTTTAATGTCTGCCATTTCTGCAATCAGTGCTGCTGGTTTGCCAATGACTTCGACCCTCATAACCATCTTATGCCTGTTGAATGCTACAGGCTCAAGGCGTTTGATTTCCTCTTTGGACAAGAAATAGGCTTTCTGCTTTTTGAATTCATGGATTACCTCATCGGCATTATACTGGTTGGCAATAACCGCCTGCTCACTGGCGCAAACTGTTCCATTATCAAATGTCTTGGAGATGAGGATCTGGTCGACAGCAAAAGGAACATCCGCTGTTTTTCCAATATAAACAGGCACGTTCCCTGGACCTATACCAATCGCAGGATTACCAGACTTATAAGCGGCTCTCACGAGCTCCACAGAACCGGTAGCTAAAATGAGGGATATCTTCTTATGTGCCATCAGTGTCAGGACTTCTTCCCTTGTTGAGGTTTTAATCCATTGTATGCAGTTCTTTGGAGCACCTGCTTTAAGCGCTGCCTCGTAGACAATGCGGCATGCTTCAACCGAGCATTTCCTGGCTGAGCCATGCGGTCGGATGATAATGGGGTTTCTGGACTTCATGGAAATCAGAATCTTAAACAGGACCGTTGAAGTCGGGTTGGTAATGGGTGTGACGGCGAAGATAGGACCCACTGGCTCTGCGACCTCGACAATTTCCTGCTCCTTGTCCTCAGCAATCACCCCGACTGTTTTAATGTCTTTAATATCATCATAAACAAAACGAGTGGCGATGACATTCTTAATGATTTTATCTTCCCATTTGCCCAGTTTGGTTTCTTTATAGGCGAGCTTGGCTAGATGGTGACGGTTATTAAACCCAGCTTCAAAAATGGCTTTTGCAATTCGATCTGTTTCTTCTTGATTGTAGTGCCGGAAGGATTCTGCAGCTTTGGTGGCGTTAAAAATGATTTTTTCTATGTCAAGTCCAGGAGTGTGATAGTCTTTTCTTATAGTGTCTTTTTTACTTTTCAAGGATTCACCCATTCCAGTTCTCCACCTTAAGACCCACAACACCGAGCATAACCACAGACACTGCTAAATAAATCATAATTTGTTTCCTTTTTTGT
>SOIY01000014.1 GCA_004376785.1 Candidatus Stahliibacteriota bacterium
TTTTGATTTTATTCAAATAATCTTGACTTTATTGCGAATTATTGCTATAATACAAGAATGAAGGTGATTGCAACAAACCGCAAGGCATTGCATGACTATCAGGTGATTGATACCTATGAGGCCGGTATTGTTTTAAAAGGTAGTGAAGCAAAGTCTTTGCGTCAGAGTGCTACCTCACTCAGTGATGCATATGGTCAGTTGAATAATGGTGAAGTTTACTTGTTCAATCTACATATTTCCCCATATAAATTTACCACAGGTCCGAGCCCTAACCCTAAAAGAAGAAGAAAACTTTTGCTCAATAAGCGCGAAATAAAGAAACTTTATGGTTTGGTCCAACAAAGAGGTAATACCTTGATTCCTTTGAAAATCTATTTTAATGACCGTGGTTTTGCAAAGGTCACAATCGGGGTATGTCGTCGCAAAAGATTTTACGATAAGAAAGAAAAGATACTGAAAAAAGAGGTAGAACGTAAGATTGATAAAATAAAAAAGGCAATGCGATGACCTTTGTTTTACTTTCCGTCTTTTGTATTATACCAAATAAATACGAGATTGCATACAATAACCGCAGTATTTCAGTTGAATCAGAAAGAATCGAATTTCAGGACTACGTGTTCTTAAAACCGATTGCCGAGCTTTTAAATTTAACCTATGTTTTGGATAATACTACACAACGGCTATATCTCGGCATGCAAAATCGTAAACTCGTTCTTATTGGTAATATAAACACGATTGCTTATAATGGATTTTCCAAAAACATGCCATTTGCGCCACTTTATATTTCTGGAGACATTTATTTCCCTGCGAATGAGATAATTCCAACAATCGGCAGTATATTTGAAAAACTCATTTTTATTAAGAAGATTAAAGAAGCACCACTTATTAATAAAATGTCACTTTTTACAAGGGGTGATTCAACAGTCTTGAAGTTTGACTGGAATAAGACAATCGATTTTGATGTTCAGTTTTTATTGAACAAGATGATTGTAGAAATTGATGGTAGATATAAGAAGAAGGATAAATTGAAACCGCTTGGTGCAATAAAATCGATAAAACTTATGTCTTATACTACATACACAAAATTGGAATTTGATGTGGAGGATATTAATGCCTTTTTAGAAAGGGGTAACGAAGTTATTTTCTATCACAAAATAAGTAAGAAAGTAAATTTGATTGTCATAGATCCAGGCCATGGCGGTATTGATCCTGGGGCAGTTGGAAAGAAAGGACTTTATGAAAAGGATGCTAATTTGGCTACTGCAAAGTATTTAAGAAGGTTAATCAAAGATTCGTTAGGAATAAAAATCGTAATGACAAGGGAAAAAGACCAATATCTTTCTTTGAGGGCGCGAACCAATATTGCCAACAATCATAGCGCTGACCTCTTTGTGAGTATTCATTGTAATGCATCAGCAAAGAGTTCCAAAATGAAAGGTTTTGAAACGTATTTTCTCTCTGAGGCAAGAACCACTGAGGCAAGGGCAGTTGCTGCCAGAGAAAATGCATCGCTTAAATTTGATGGCATAGAACCTGTTGATGAAATTAGTTTCATTCTTTATGATCTTGCACAGAGTGCCTATTTGGAAGAATCAAATCGTTTTGCTGAGTATATTCAGGGTAGTGTAGAGAAACTACTACCAATATCTTCGCGCGGTGTTAAACAAGCAGGATTTTATGTTTTACGCGGAACTTTTATGCCATCAATACTTATTGAATGCGCATTCGTTTCTAACTTAGAAGAGGAGAAATTATTGAAGCAAAAGTCCTTCAGGAAAAAACTTGCCTATTGTATATTTAGTGGTATAAAAAATTTTATTGATGATTATGAAAGGAGATTAAATCGTTGAATAAAAATCCAGTTGGTGTATTTGATTCAGGTATAGGAGGATTGACCGTTGTTAAAGAAATAAGAAAAATGTTGCCCAATGAAAATATCGTTTATCTTGGTGATACTGCACGGTTACCCTATGGTACAAAATCAGTTGATGCAATCATTAAATTTTCTTTAGAGAATACACAATTTCTTATTTCAAGGGGTGCTAAATTTATTGTTATAGCCTGCTATTCATCAACTTCAGTTGCACTGGATATTGTGCAAAAGAATGTTTCTGTTCCTGTTATTGGTGTGATAAAACCGGGCGTAAAAAGAGCATTGGAAATGACAAAGACTGGTAGGATTGGTGTTATTGGAACGAGCTTAACAATATATAGTGGTGCTTATGAAAAAGCATTTCGAGAAATTGACGACCAATGCGAAGTGCTGGGTAAGGCATGTCCTTTGTTCGTTCCTTTGGTTGAAGAAGGTTGGCTTGACCATGGTTCAACTGAATTAATAGCGAAATCATACCTTGAACCATTAAAAGATGATAATATTGACACGCTTCTTTTAGGATGTACACATTTTCCCTTATTAATGGATGTATTTAAAAAAATAATGGGTGATATTACTTATGTGGATGCATCAAGAGAGGTTGGATTAAAGTTGGTTCAAGAATTAAAAAGATTGGATTTTGAACATCCGGGAGAGGGCGGAAATCTTTCTATTTATTTGACTGATTTATCAATGAATTTCAAAGAGATTGGTGAGCGATTTTTGGGTGAACCAATGAAGAATTTTTCGAGAGTTTCAATAGGAGGAAAATAAAAATAAAAAGGCTCGAGAAAGCACATCCCCTACCTTCCTCCCCCTCGAGGGGGAGGATAAAGGAGGGGGAGAGGAATTTAAATGAGAATTGACAAAAGAAAATCTGATCAATTGAGGAAAATCTCCGTGGAAATGGATTATCTAGAATATCCTGCTGGTTCCTGTCTTATAACATTTGGCAAAACAAAGGTTTTGTGTGCAGTAACTGTTGAAAATCGAGTACCACAATTTTTGCTCGGCCAGGGAAGAGGTTGGCTTACTGCAGAATATTCTTTGCTTCCTTGTTCGACTAAAGAAAGAATACAACGAGAGGCAAATACTGGAAGGTTGAGTGGCCGCACTCAGGAGATCCGTCGTTTTATTGGTCGTTCCTTGAGGCCGATTTTCGATTTGAACCTTGTTGGTGAGCGTACTTTTATAATTGATTGCGATGTTATTCAGGCAGATGGTGGTACAAGAACCGCCGCTGTCAATGGTGCATTTATTGCACTGTGTAGTACAGTAAACAAGATGATGGCGAATAGGGAGTTTGTAACTTTTCCAATTCTTGACTTTATCGCTGCTGTAAGCGTTGGTATAATAAACAATGAATTAATGCTCGATTTGTGTTATGAGGAAGATAGTAGTGCTGAGATTGATATGAATCTTGTGATGACAGGAAGAGGCAGAATCATTGAAGTGCAGGCGACAGCAGAGAAGCTGCCTATTGAACGCAGTGAATTCGATAAGTTAATGGAGGTAGGTTTCAAAGGGATTAAAGAAATAATTGAATTGGAGAAGAATATAGTTGGAAAAAATATTAAATAAAGAATTTAAAAGAATTGTATCAGAAAAACAGCGGGGAAAAAGAATTGATAATTACCTGATGATTTCTGGTATTGGAATTTCAAGAAATTTAACCCAGAAATTGATTGATCAAGGTAAGGTATTAGTTAATAACCACTCAGTAAAGCACTCATATCGTGTAAAGACTAATGATGAAATCTGTGTCCGATTTGAGTTGGAACCTGCTCCGGAGATTAAAGCCGAAGATATTCCATTAAAGATAATCTATGAAGACAATGATATTATTGTGGTTAATAAAGATAAAGATATGGTTGTACATCCAGCACGAGGCAATTTTGAACATACTATGGTCAATGCCTTATTACACCATTGTGGTAGACTGCCGACATTAGGTGATAAGGTAAGACCGGGTGTGCTCCATCGGCTTGATAAGGATACAACAGGATTGATTTTATTTGCAAAAACAGATGAGGCATTACGTGTACTTGGCAGGGCAATAGAAAAAAGATATGTTAAGAAGAAATACGATGTGCTCTGCTGGAATTATCCTGGTATGCCAGAAGGGGTTATTGAGGCACCAATTGGCCGTAGTGGATTGGACAGGAAAAAAATGACAGTAACGCCTTTATCTTCAAAACTTGCAACAACAGAATATGTTGTATTGGAACGTTTTACAATAGCAACATATTTAAAGGTCTCCCTCATTACGGGAAGGACACATCAGATCAGGGTACATTTTAAGCACATTGGTTGTCCGATCGTAGGTGATAAGGATTACGGAGGAAGAAGCCCTGGTGCAATAAGGAGAGGAAAGGATTTACCTTTGTTTAAAGAAATTTTAAAGTTGATTGACCGTCAAACATTGCATGCATCAGAATTGATTTTTAATCATCCAGGAACCAATAGAGAAATGAAATTTACAGCACCTTTACCTGAAGATATTAAGAGCGTACTTTCCTATTTAAGG
>SOIY01000024.1 GCA_004376785.1 Candidatus Stahliibacteriota bacterium
CATCTCTCGGGCGCGGACAGCATAAATAGAAGTTGGTTTTTCCACTATTAAATTTTCTAAAATTTCTTGAGCTTCTTTTTCATTATTCAGTTGCAGATAGATCTCAGCAATAAGAAGAAATACATTATGTATTTTGTGATCAGGAAAAGAGTTATTTAATTCTTTAAGAGCACTGAGTGAAAGGGGTAAATCTTCTTTTTTCTTGTATGTAAGGGCTAAATAGTAATAAGCATAGGCACCGACCCCTGATTTCAATAGAGTTTTTAAGCTATCTTGTCCAGTATCTAACTGATCTGTTTGATAAAAACAGATTGCATGTGCAAGCTTTTTTAACAGAATCATATTTTTTCTTGCTGACTCAATAAGGTAAAGTCTTTCAAGGGCATCATTCGCAATTTCTGAACGGGGATATCGACTCACCAATTTTAAGTACTCTTCATGTGCTTCAAGAATCTTTCCGGCAAAGAAATAATCATCGGCAATATTAAATTCTAAGACATATTTTTCTTCTGATTTGAAATTGTTTTCATATTCTTTCAGAAGATTGATAGCCTCGTTGAATTCATCCATGCTGAGATAACATTTATTCAATTCTAATACTGTTGATAATTGTGGATTTTGTGTAAGGGATGCCTTCAGGCTATCGATTTTAATATCTAATTCAAAACTAATAAATAAAAATAATAGTATCATTTTTCTTCTAATAAACTTTTAAAATATTCTCTAATATAAAGCTCGTATTCTTTAGGGTATGATTCGCGCAATGCCTTTTGAATCAATACACGCAACTCGTCTTCTCCCAAATTTTCTGGCAGTGTTTTAGGACTTTCACGAACAAGAAAATCCATACCTGGTTTACTCTTACGCCTCTTTTCATAGTCCTCTTTTCTGATTGACTTCTGGGCATCAAGAAGCCTCGATATTATTTTCTTTTGTCTCTCGATCAGTTTCCTGTCCAGTTTATACTGGTATAATGCTTCTTCTGATTTTTTCATTTCGCTTGTGATATGATCGAGGAGGTCCTGATATTTGGTTGCACCTGCCTCGCCGCGCAGGGATTCCAGAGCCTCTCGCAAGGCACGTTGTTTGCCGGCAAGTTTTTGTAATTGTGCTTTCTGTTCACCACTTAGCCCGCTTACAGGGATTGGTAAAAATGCAGACAATGATTGAGTAATTGACATCTGTCCTTTTGATATTTTGGACAAACCCTCTAAGAATTCATTCATACCAGTTGAAGAACCGCCTTCAGCCATGCTTTGCATGTTTCTTAGTATTTCAAGACAAACCAAATTTATTGATCTCATTGCCTCTTGAGCATTATGTTTATCTATGTTTTTTTGTTTTGCCTTATTCATATGGCTGATTGCCCTGGCAAGATTTTTGCCCATGTGGGGCGTAACATATAGACTTTTAATCTGCTGGGCATAAAGACTGTCTGCAATTACTTTTGTGGCTTTGATAATTTGATCCTGCTGTTCTATATCTGTTTCCTGGTTTTGTTTATATAGGTTTTCTTCGGCTTTTGATATATCAATCAATTGATTCAATATTTCGAGAAGATTTTTTCTTAAGCTTGCAGCACGACCTTTAATAAAAGATTCATACAAATTTTTTAAATCTGCTGCTGTGAGTTTTAACCCTTTTTTCTTGTCTTTTAATGTAGCTGAAGAATATTCTGAAATTTCGCTCATTTGTTGGGCTATTTGCTCCAATGCTTCTTTTATTTCCTGTTCCAGACCTTCTGATTCAGCAAGTTCCTCGAGTCCTTTAATGAGTTCATCTATACCTTTGTTCAATTCTGCTATGTCTTTATCGAGGTTAAGATTTTTGTCTTGCTCAGCCAGTTTTTCGATATCATCAGCCTTAAGAGCCAGGTCTTTTGCCATTTGAGCAAGTTCTTTTAATTGTTCCTCCTGCTGAAATCTTTTTAAAATTTCCAATGTTCTTTCTAATGCCTTAGCCAGATCCTTTTGACTTTGTTTGAGTTCATCTAATGCCTTTTGCATATCCCGGGGCGTTTTGTCTAATGCCAATTGTAGATTTTCTAATGCCTGCTTCAGTTCGTCCGGCGCAATCTCCTGCAGTATTTTCGATATTTCTTGCAAACGTTCAATAGATTCCTGGTCGAGAATAATACCTTGATTCAGTTTTTCAATTGTACGTTCGAGCTCTGTTTGCCACTCGTCTATCTTATTTAGAATTTCCTTTTCCTTGGCAATAGCCTCTCTTAATTTCTCCTGGTCTGCCCATACCAACTTTCTCTCTTTCATTAGTTTTTGATGAATCCTTGCGATCTTTTCAGACTCATCAGTATGTTCTGTTTGTAGCTCTTCTAGATCTTTCTGAATCAGTTCCTCTTTTTTACTAATCTCATCATATATCTCTTCCATGGTTGGGAAATAGATGTAATATGTTTTGCTTCTATTTATATTTCCTGCATTATCTGTAATCTCTGCGAAATATGAAACTTCGTCACCAGGCAACATACCTAAATCTGAAAGGTCCCACTTGAAATATATGGTGTCTTCAATTGCACCTTTTTTTAATACGAGGTTTTTTGTATTCTCTTCTTCAAATTCATAGTAGAATTTTGCTCTGCTTAAACCATAATCATCACTGCATTTTATACCGACATCAATTTCCATGTCACTGGGCAAATTGATATTGTATCCTGGAAAGAATATATCTATGAGTGGTGCAAGGTCTGGGACTGCATATATAATTATCTGCTCTTTTAATTCAGTAAAGGACTTAAGATATAATATTGCTGTCCCACTTTCAATGACTACAAATTCTCCAGTGAACGTGTTGTTTTTACATGTTAGATTGAGTGTATCAGTTGATAATAATTGGGCAGACTTAACAGGCTGTGAAGCGATTCCTTGCATAAATATTCTGGTGCCCTGGGGCGCAATTATTTGTCTTCCGGTCTTGGTTTCTTCTTTTAATTTTGTATATGGAGGATATTTGAGATGAAATGATAGAGCTTCAATATAAATGGGTTCTAATTTTACCAGTGTAAATTCATTTGTTTCATGGTCGAGAAATTTAAATTGATAGGTTATTGATTCATCAAGTTTTATCTTTTTTCTGGCAATGCTATTTTGAATTACAATCTTGTCTTTTACTACTTTATCACGTTTTGAGATGATAAGGTCAGCCCGGGTTGGCATATACACTCCTGTGAGATGCAGGGCTATTTCTATTTCTGAACCTTTTAGATATTCACCGTCACCTGGTTCTGTAAAATAGTCAATTTTATGGTTGAGTGAATACCAGAAATGGTCAGGTAGAATTGCCGGATGGATTAAAGCAAAGGCAATAGAAATTAATAAAAATTGTAGAGTATTATGTAATATATTGTGGCTGATATATTTTTTGAAATCGATATTCTTGATTTTTGCGGCAACGCCGTCAACGTAAGCGTTGATCAATTCCTGTGAATATCTTTCTTTACTTTGTTTTGGGATATATGATAATTGTATACTATTTATCAACTCGCCATTTAGCCCTAATCTTTTTTCCAGAGTTCTTGCTCTTTCAATGAATGAAATAAAACGGTAAAAAAATAGGGGGATAATACCGATAATACCATAAAGAGGTGATTTAAGAAGAAACAATGCAATAGATATAGATATTAAAACAGTGGAAAAAGTAAAAATTAGATAAGCACTAACATTGATCAATTGTTGATGCCGTGCGAATTTTTTTACTTTATTAATAATTAAATCTATATTAGACATAAATACTTAATGGGTTAAACTGTAGATAACTATATTAATTCCCATTTTGAGTGCTGCTTCTCTTTTTTCTGGCGGATCATTATGCACATCTGGGTCTTCCCAGCCATCTCCGAGATCACACTCATATGTATAAAAGATCACGAGGCGTGATTCATAGAAAATGCCAAATCCTTGAGCAGGTTTTCCATCATGTTCATGAATCTTAGGTAATCCATTAGGGAATTCATAAAATGAGTGGTATATAGGATGGTCAAATGGCACTTCTGTAAGGGGTGAATCAGGAAAGATTTTTTTAATTTCTTTGCGAAAAGATGAATCCATTCCATAATTGTCATCAGCATGGAGAAACCCACCAGCTGCAAAATAGGTTCTTAATATTTTTATTTCTTCGTCAGTAAAACGGACATTACCATGGCCAGTCATATAAAGATAAGGATACTGGAATAATTTAGGGTCAGTAATTTCAACGATTTCTTCCCGTGGCGCAGTTCTGATATTTGTTCGTTCTTTAATTGCTGCAAGCAAATTGGGTATGGATGATGGGTCTGAATACCAGTCTCCACCACCCTGGTATTTTAACCGGGCAATGGTAAAATCATACTGCCCGAGAATTACAATTAATAAAAGTAACGT
>SOIY01000329.1 GCA_004376785.1 Candidatus Stahliibacteriota bacterium
AAAACAAAGACCATACAATTGTTCCTTCAATGTCATTGATTCCAAGAGACGACCCAAGTTTACTATTTACAAGTGCTGGAATGGTACAATTCAAACCATTATGGATAGGAACTGTTTTGCTTCCTTATCGCCGTGCTGCAAGCGTGCAGAAATGCTTTAGAACATCTGATTTAGAAAATGTTGGAAAAACCAGACGACACCTTACATTTTTTGAAATGTTAGGAAATTTCTCGTTTGGTGATTATTTTAAAGAGGAAGCAATTGTATGGGCATGGGAATATTTAATAGAGAATTTGTCAATTGATAAAAAGAAATTATATGTCTCAGTATATAAAGATGATGACGAAGCATACAACATCTGGCATAAAAAGATTGGATTAAAAAAAGATAGAATTTTTAGATTTGGTGAGAAAGATAATTTCTGGGGGCCAGCAGGGAATTCGGGACCTTGCGGTCCCTGTTCTGAAATCTTTTATGATTTAGGTAAAAAGTACTCATGCGGCAAAAAGATATGTGCACCTGGATGCGACTGTGACCGTTATCCAGAAATCTGGAATCTGGTCTTTCCCCAGTTTAACCAGACTGTATCTGGTGAAAGATTACCTTTAAAGAATCGTGGAGTTGATACAGGCATGGGTTTTGAAAGACTTGTCACTGTGATCCAAAATAAAGATACAAGTTTTCACACTGATCTCTTTTATCCTATTATTGAAGAGCTTATAAAAATTAAGAACCTGAAATATGGTGAAGATCAAAAGATAGATGTAAAAATAAATATTATTGCTGACCATATAAGGGCGCTTGTTTTTGCAATTGGAGATGGCGTTATTCCTTCAAACGAGGAACGCGGTTATGTATTGCGAAGACTTTTGCGCAGGGCAGTGCGATTGTGCCGAAATTTAGGTTTTGAAGATCCCTGTCTTTATAGATTGGTGCCAACGGCTGTTAATATATATGAAGATGCTTACCCTGATTTAACTGAACGAAGGGAAGAGATTACCCTTGTTATAAAATCAGAAGAAGAAAGGTTTCTCCTTACACTGGAAAAGGGGTTACAGCAATTTGAAGAAATCATTAAGGTAAAACGTACAATATCGGGCAAAGATGCCTTTAAACTTTATGATACATACGGTTTTCCTGTTGAATTAACTCAAGAGATTGCTAAGGAAAATAATATAAATGTAGATGAAAAAGAATTCATGGAAATGTTGGGAAAAGCCCGTGAGATCTCAAAAGCAAAGGCAAAATTTATTCCTAAAGGAGAATGGAAAATTTTAAAAGAAGGCAATGGTGAATTTGTTGGCTACGAAAAAACTGAAATCGAGACTGAGATACTTAGATACAATGAGCATGATAAAATAATCGAAATTGTCCTTAAAGAATCTCCTTTTTATGCTGAGGCAGGTGGACAGGTTGGTGATACAGGAGAAATTGTTGAACCAAGAAATTACAGACTCAATGTTATGTTTACGTATTGGTATCAGGGCATGATAGTATGCCACTGTCAAGTTGTCGCTGGTAAAGTTACGCCTGGGAAAGTTGTGGCAAGGGTTGATATAAAAGATCGCAAAGAGAGTGCAAGAGCGCATACTGCTACACATCTTCTCCATGCCGCATTAAGAAAAACCCTTGGCGAGCATGCCAGACAGGAAGGTTCATTTGTAGAACCCGGAAGACTTCGATTTGACTTCACCCATTTTAAGCCTCTTAGTGATGATGAAATTAGGGTGATCGAAGATTGCGTTAATGAAATAATCTTAGCAAACATCCCTGTCGAAAAAATCAACACAACATTAGATCAAGCCAAAAAAATAGGGGCTATGGCAATATTTGGTGAAAAATATGGCGATGAAGTCCGAGTTGTCAAAATAAGCGATTATTCAATTGAGCTCTGTGGTGGAATCCATCTGGATAATACCGGTGAAATTGGATTATTTAAAATTGTCTCTCAGGAAGCTGCTGCAGCGGGAATAAGGAGGGTAGAGGTAATCGTCGGTTTGAGGCTCTTTGAAGATCTGAGGAAAAGTGTAAACATCATAAAAGAAATCTCCCAAATTTTGGGAACGGATAAAGACCTAATAAAAAAGGTGTATGATTTTCAGGAAAGGTTAAAAGAATTAGAAAAACTACATCAGGAAACAGGCGCTCAATTAGCACGCATTAAAACGAATGAATTAGTAAAAAAACTTAAAAAAGAAAAATTAAAAATCATTGCCCAACAATTTGACAAGTATAGCCCTGATGCAATAAGACTGACTGCTGATTTCATCAGAAAGGATGTAAATGATTGTATAGGCATTTTCTATCAGGAAGTTAGCGGTAAAATAAACTACTTAATCTTTGTAGGCCAGGATCTTGTAAAAAAACATCCGGCTAATAAGCTTATCAAAGAAATTAGTAAAATTCTTGGTGGTGGTGGTGGTGGTAAACCATATATGGCTGAAGGAGGTGGGGGCGACCCCAAAAGAATTCCTGATGCAATAAATTATCTGAAGACAAAAATTACAAACACACACCTGTAGTCTCCCGCTTTATCGGGAATGCTCATAGCACAATGAATCCAGCTCTTTTATAAAAGGGCTGGATGAATCGAGCACTACTTTGGTGTACGGATAAATAACCCCTTGAATTTTTGTTAAATATATATAGAATTAAATACACAAAAGGAGGTAAGATGAAAAAACTTTTTATAATTCTGGCGATTCTGTTTGTTGTCTCATCACTGGACGCCAAGGTCATAAGAAGATCAACGTTTGAAATAGGCACAAAAGCGAGTCTTTATATCGGCGACGCCGTGGACAACGTGGGTCTCGGTCTTGGTGCTGAGGTTGTAGTCAATCCAATGAGAAGTATTGCTTTCAGAATCGACCTTACTGAATTACTTATTGCAGACAATACTGCATTCGTGTTTAATCACGGTGGTTCTTTTGATGCACTTTTTTACCTGCCGACGCGAACGTTGAATCTCTATATCCATACTGGATTCGGTCTTGCCACTAATGGAAATACAGCGCTTTCAGTTCGCGGTGGTGTGGGATTGGTTCATCCCTGGAGTAGATCAAGCAATCTTTTTATTGAACCAGGAATTATTATTACTGACCGTGAAAATGCACCTACAGATGTAACATTCCGCTTATCTGCTGGAGCAAGGTTCGGAATCTTTAGATGATCGAAGAGACCATAATCTCAAAAGCGATTATTGAATCTTATCTTAAAGATTTACTTAATTCAGTAGAAAGTGATGTTATTATTGGCGGAGCCGGTCCCTCAGGTCTCTGTGCAGGTTATTATTTAGCAAAAAAAGGATATAAAACACTTCTCTTTGAACGAGGGCTAAAACCTGGCGGTGGCATGTCTGGTGGCGGTATGATGTTCAACAGGATCGTGGTCCAGGATGAAGCTAGATCAATGCTTGATGAATTTGATATTAGATGCCACGAGTACAAACCAGGTTATTATATCGCTAATTCACTGGAGGCAACAGCCTGCCTTACAGATAAAGCCTTAAAAGCAGGGCTAAAAATATTCAATCTTGTATCAGTTGAAGATGTAATAGTACGTGAAAATAGTGTGAACGGCGCCGTGATTAATTGGTCGAGTGTTAAAATGGCAAAGCTTCATATTGATCCTCTTGCATTCAAATCAAAGATTGTAATAGATGCAACTGGCCATCCTTGTGAAATCACACATATCGTAGAAACAAAGAGTGGTGGAAAATTGCTCACGTCCTCAGGAAAAATCGAAGGAGAGAAATCTATGTGGGCAGAGGTTGCTGAGCGATTAACCCTGGAAAACACCAAAGAAGTATACCCTAATCTTTATGTCTGCGGCATGGCGGCAAATGCAGTGTTTGGAGGTCCACGCATGGGACCGATATTTGGAGGTATGCTTTTATCAGGTAAGAAGTTAGCAGAAATAGTTATGAAAAAAATCTGATAATTTTACAATTCTACTAATAAAAAAGCGCCTCTTAGTAGAGACGCTTTTTTATTATTTTTTCATCTGCGTAATCTATTACGCCGAAGGCGCAAAAAAAGACCCGGCAGCGTCCTACTCTTCCATACCGTCACCAGTATAGTACCATCGGCCTTGATGGGCTTAACTTCTCTGTTCGGAATGGGAAAAGGTGTTTCCCCATCGGTATTGCCACCGGGAATTGTTTAAAATACTAAGCACTAATATCTAAATCCTAAACAATATTAAAACCCAAATACCAAAATTCAAAATAGTATTTTGGTCATTTGAATTTAGAAATTCGAATTTGTTTAGAGTTTAGGTATTCGAATTTAGGATTTAACAAAATAAATGGCGGAAGGAAATCCAAGTCGCTCGACTGATTAGTACCACTTGGCTCAATA
>SOIY01000220.1 GCA_004376785.1 Candidatus Stahliibacteriota bacterium
ATAATAAAGAGATTAAAACATTGCATAAGGCAATTATTCAGGTTTTAGAATGGGCAATTGAAAAGGTGAGAGAAAAGGGAGTATCAGAAAAAAGAGGCTTTTTGAATGTTCACAATAACAAAGATAATCCCTGTCCAAGGTGTGGAGAGAAGATTTTATCTATTCGATTCTCAAACAGGGAAACATTTTATTGTCCAAAATGCCAGACAAAAGGTAAGAAGTTAAAGGATCGTCGCATGTCCAAATTCTACCGATAAATAGGGAGATTTTATTGTTATTTAATAAATTGGTTGAATATTCAAACAAGATTAAAAGAGTTTCATCAAGAAATGAAAAAATTGGTATCATAGCCGATTTCCTAGGTCGATTAGAGAGAAAAGAGGCTGAAATAGGTGTAGATTTTATCGCTGGCAGAATAAGGCAGGGCAGATTGAATATTGCCTGGAAAGGGCTCTTTAAATTATTAAAAACTCGACCTGACCAATCAAAAACCCTGCCTGATTTAATTGAAATAGATAAATATCTAAAGCAAACCAGGTCGAAAAAAGGCAAAGAAAAAATAACAGTTTTATTGCCTCTTTTTTCTCGTCTAAGTGCTGTAGAAAAAAAATATCTCGTTTCGCTCATTTTAGGTGAAGTAGAACAAGGGGCTGGCGAGGGGTTGGTCAAGATGGCAATTGCAAAGTACTTTAATATTAAAGACAGCAGTATGGAATATGCATACATGCATAAACCTGATATTGGTAAACTTTTTGTCTATTTACTCCAGAAAGGTAACAAGGGTATTAAAAGTTTGGGAATTGAAATATTTAGCCCTGTAAAACCAATGCTTGCTACGATTGCAGAATCCATAGAAGATGTTTTTGAGGAATACGATGATTTTGCGATGGAATATAAACTTGATGGCATTCGTATTCAATTACACAGAAAAGCAGATGATGTAAAGATATTTTCAAGGCATTTGAAAGACATAACCATTCATTTTCCAGAATTGATTGAGATTGCTAGGTCCATACCTGTGAATGAATTTATACTTGATGGCGAAGCAATTGGCATTGATAAAAATGGCAGGCCAGTACCTTTTCAGATTCTTGCAAAGAGAACAACAAGAAAAAAAGATATTGATAAAATGAGAAATAAAATTCCTGTAGTGCCGAAATTTTTTGATGTACTCTATATAAAAGGAGATGATTTAACACCAGTTGAATATATTGAACGTTGGAAAATACTGAATAATATAGTAATAAACAAAAATTATCTGGCAACAAGAAAATTTCCAATAAATAAGAGTGATGGTAAAAAATTCATAGAAGATTCATTGATTAATGGTAATGAAGGCATTATGGTAAAGTTGTTTAATTCGCCGTATCGCGCCGGAAAAAGAGGAAAATTCTGGTTCAAGATAAAAAAAGTACATACAATTGATTGCATTATTCTTGCTGCTGAATGGGGACATGGTAGAAGAAAAGGTTGGTTATCTAATCTACATTTGGGTGTTTTAGATGAAACAAAGAAAAAATTCTTAATGGTAGGTAAAACATTTAAGGGATTAACTGATAAGATGCTCATTTGGTTAACAGAGAATCTACCAGGATACAAAGTTCACGAGGATTCCTGGACTTTATATGTGAAACCAGAAGTCGTTGTTGAAATTGCATTTAATGAAGTACAAAAAAGTCCTAAATATGATTCAGGTTATGCATTGCGATTTGCCCGTGTAAAGCATATAAGACAGGATAAAAAACCGAATGAGGTTAATACAATTTTGGATTTGGCAAAATTGACAAGGATAAGAAGCGGTAACGAAATATGAGGAGAGGAAGAGATCGAGTTAGATATATGGATTGGCAAACAGCATCAGAAAATAATTTGTTATATTTGTAAATAGAGGAGTAAGTATGCCAAGATTGGAAAAATATGTGAAAGCAGCAAAATCCATGGGGGTATCGAGGGCAAAGATAATCGATGCCAAAAGTGTTGTGGTTGGATATTGGGTAAGGTTAAAGTGTCAGTTTGGGTGTGGTGGTTATAATAAACGTCTGACGTGTCCTCCTTATTCACCCACGCCTGAATACATGAAGAAAGTGATCAAAGAGTATTCTAAGGGTCTTTTAATGCAGATTGAAGATATTCTTCCTTCAAAGGAATTAAAAATGAGTAAGAAATTGAAAAAAATTGTCGCTGACCTTGAGAGAAAAATCTTCTTGGATGGCTATTACAAGGCCTTTGGTGCGGCTTCAGGTCCATGTAAGTTCTGTCGAACGTGTAATACAAAAAAGCCATGCAAGTATCCTTATGAAGCAAGACCTGCTATGGAGGCGTGTGGTATCGATGTATATAAGACTGCACGGAATAATGGTTTCAAATTGGAAGTTGTTCGGCTTGAAGATGAACCATGCTCATATGTAGGCCTGATCTTGATTGAATGAAAAATCTGTGTAATCATTTTTTAAATCGGTGTTATCTGTGTAACCTATGATTGAGATCGATGGTTCTTATCTTGAGGGTGGCGGCCAAATCCTCCGCACGGCAATTGCCCTTTCTACAATAACCAAACAGAGCGTACGTATTCTCAATATAAGAAAAGGAAGAGAAAAACCAGGGTTAAGACCGCAGCATTTCCAGGGTATTACAGCAGCTGCTAAAATATGTGGTGCTACAGTACAAGGTTTGGAAATCAATTCACTGGAAGTAGATTTCGCGCCATCACAGATCAAAGGCGGTACATATACAATTGATACAAGAACTGCTGGTTCAGTGACCCTGATTCTTCAAACACTAATACCAATAGGAATATTTTCTGAATTGCCTCTTGAACTCATAATAAAAGGCGGTACAGCAGTACCTTTTAGTCCAACTATCGAATATTTTCAACATATTGTATGTCATATTCTCAAAATAATGGGTGTTTCAATCTTTTTGGATATTCGTAGGCACGGATTTTATCCTAAAGGCGGTGGAGAAATTTTTGTAAAGATTGAGCCGAGTAAAATAAGAAATATAATTTTAATGGATCGTGGTACATTACAAAAAATAGATGTAGTATCCATTGCTTCAAATCACCTGAAGGATGCTAAGGTTGCCGAGAGAATTGTTAATGGGTTTGGCAAAATTATCCCTGATGCAAATACAAAAATTCAATATGTACATGCTCTTTCTCCTGGTTGTTTTATAAGAAGCCATGCCCATTTTGAAAATGGAAAACTGGGTGCTGATGCACTAGGCAAGAGAGGAAAAAGAGCAGAGGATGTTGGCAAGGATGCGGCAAGAGCACTCAAAAATGAGATTGAATCCAATGCATTAATAGATTCATGGATGGTTGATCAGATAATACCATACATGGCAGTGGCTACAGTCAAAACAAATGCAGTGTCCAAAGTAAAGATTCCCTGTCTAACAAAGCACGCCCAGACAAATATCTGGGTAACAAAAAAATTCCTGCCAGTAGAATTTGAAATTCAAAACAATATCATGACATGCTCTAATAAGGAGTAGCGAGACTTGTCTCGCGCCCACTTTTGATTCTTCTCCCTCGATGAGTCTGTCGATTTTGAGGTTATCAGAATGAACTTATACAAAGGTTTTGCGCACCTTTATACAAAAGGACCATACATATACAGTGAGCAAATGGCAAAATATTTACCTGGGATACTAAAGAAGTTCAGGGCAAAGCCAAAAACATTACTGGATATTGCCTGTGGTGATGGCAGGTTTGCAAATATAATGGCAAAAAAAGGAATAGAGATTACTGGACTTGATAGTTCATCACATATGTTAAAGTACGCTAAGATGAGGGCGAAAAAAGCAGACGTCAAAATTGATTTTATTCATCAAAAAATGCAAGATATATCTGTCAACAAAAAATTTGATTTGGTTACCTGCTGGTATGATAGCTTAAACTATTTGCTAACAAAAAGAGAATTGATTAGAACTTTTAGAAATGTCAGCAAGGTTTTAAATAAGAATGGTTTATTCGTATTTGATATGAATACTATCTATGGTCTTTCTGTGATTTGGCAAGACAATTCTCCTTGTGTTATACAGGACACTGATAGATTATTTGAGGTTCACATCTGCCCACCGATTTTCAAGAGAAATATTGCCACTTTAAAAATAATTGGTTTTATAAAAAGAGGTAAATCCTGGCAGCGAATAAACGAGATTCACAGGCAAAGAGGTTATACATTAAAAGATATAAGAGAATGTCTGAAAAAGGCTCATTTAAAAGAACTTGCATCCTGGGGCAATATTCGAACTATGTCTAAACCAAAGAGATCAAGTGGCGAGGCTTGGTTCATTACAAGGAGAAAAAAATAAACTGTATTAAAATGTGGGAGCGGG
>SOIY01000215.1 GCA_004376785.1 Candidatus Stahliibacteriota bacterium
ACTGTCTACTGATTACTGTCTACTCTTTAAGATTTTACTTGTTAGTTTGACTACTTTCCGCCTTATCTTTGGCATTATGCCCAATCTGACTTTTGGGTGTACTGCATTTGTAAGGAGGATGATAATTAAATTCGATTTTGGGTCAGCGAGGCACATTGTGCCTGTGAAACCGGTGTGATAAAATGTCGCGTCAGAGAGAAGACCGGGATAAGGGTCTATAATCCAACCCAATCCACGTTTTTCCTTTCCGCCTGTATGATCTTTAATCATCATTTTCAATATGCTGGGTCTTACAATTTCTCCATCAAGATAATATTGCATTATCTTTGCTAAATCACCTGCATTTGAAAAAAGTCCTGCATTACCAGATACACCTTTGTAACTATAAAACGAGTTACCATCATGAACTTCACCCTTGATAACATAATCCCGCCAATTTATTTTTGATACCTTACCATATTTTAAAGCCATGCTTTTCTCATGCTTATTACCAAATTCAGTTGCTGCAATATTTTTTGTCTTTATATGTCCAAACTTTGTATTGTTCACACCAATTTTTTTGAAGATATAAGTACTACAATATTTGTCAAAATTACGTCCTGAAACTGCTTCAACGATCTTTCCGAGTATTATATAGCCGAGGCATGAGTATATTACTTTACTTTTACCAGTATTGGTATTTGCAAAATACTCCATACGTTGCTTTTCTGACAAAATATATGTTGGATACCATGCCGGTATGCCCGATGTATGGATCAACAACTCATGAATTGTTTTTTCTCCGTTCAGTTTATTTTTAAAATCCGACAGATTTTTTTTAATTTTATCATTCAACTTAATCTTCTTTTTTTCAATGAGTTGCATAATGGCAATGGCAGTAGCCACTGGTTTTGTGATTGAAGCAAGATCAAATATTGTAGCTCTATTCATTTTTATCTTTTCGGGGACTATCTGCGCATAGCCATATTCCTGAAAGAATAGAGTCTTTTTATTATTTCCTATCCAACAAACACAGCCAGGAATTTTTTTCTTTGTAGTACAATCAGTTAAGAATTTATGGAGAGTTTCAAATAACATCCTTATGGACAGACTTCAGGGCTATTAACGATATTGAGTAATTCTTTAAATTCGCTCTTTTTTAATACATCTTGTATTAATTCTATTGCGCGAGGAATATACTCTTTAAAATGAACCTTATTCTTGTTTAATGAGAGGTTAGCAAATGCGCCAAGCACCTGCATATTTCTCTGTAATGCTGTTAAGTGGTATAGATGTAAAAATTCCCTTTTTTTGAATCTAATACCCCTCTTTTTAAGAGAAACTAAGAAATAATCTATAAGCTTGCGCTCTACTTGTTTGGATATATTGACGTACGGGTCCCTTAATAACGCCGTGATATCATAGGTAAGTGGACCAATCCTCGCTGACTGGAAATCTATAATTTTCGCTTTTTTATCCTTAATATAAATATTCTGTGATTGATAATCACCATGCATTAAAAAATTGCGCCACGGCTCTATTTTTTTAATCAGTTCCTTAGCCAGTAATTCCAGCTCATCATCAAGCCGCTTTAAACGTGTCTTTGGTATTTCACAGAACTGATGCAAGAAATATTTTTTGAAATATTCCTGTTCCCATTTCATATGTTCATAATCATAATGTACATCGATTGGAGCATCAGTATACCCATCAATCTGTAGTTTTATAAGTTCATCAATTGCAGCCCGATAAATGAGAATGATATTCTTTCGCTTTTTTGTTAATTCATAGATTGAATCATTACCCAAATCCTCAATTAACAGTAAATTTGCGTCCTCATCAGACCAATGGATTTCAGGTACTGCAATACCTCTTTTAAAAAGATATTTTTGCAGTTTTAAGTAGGTTTGTATATCACTATCCCAAACGAGTATAAAAGTCTGTTTTTCTTTAACAACCCGATAAAATATACGGTCAGAACCGCCAAGGTTTATTTTTTCAACTATTTTATATTCCATGTTCAACTCATTTTAATGCAAAACTTGTCTGATAATAAACAATTGTTGAAATTGCCTTTCAGAATTCTGCTGTTATTAAAGACGACCGTGTTATTCAATGTTACATTATCAGATATGAAACAGTTTTCGCCAATGCTGATAAAACCACTGAGATTTTTTGTCTGAACATTGCTTGTCGGGTGTATATATTGCTGAGAATTTATTTTAACCTCCTTGAACTTTACTTTTTTATTTAAGATATCATGATGAACCTGCCAGTATCTTTTATGAGTACCAATGTCATACCATGTTCCTTGTATTGGTATACCTAAAATTGGTTCATTATGATCAATTAACTTTTGATAAACTTCGATCATACTAAATGTTTCTTTGTTCGGAAGATATGAGAAGATTTTACCAGATAGGATTGCACATCCAGTAAATGTATAGAAGTCTTTGCTTTCATTCTTGGAAAACCGTTTTATATGAAAATCACCGTTTATTTCAACAAAATTCGTTCCGGATTTTTTGGTCAAAACCAGTGTAGCAAAGGGTCTATGATGTTTATGAAACTCGATTGCTTCTTTTAAGTCAATGTTAGTAATAATATCACAGTTATGGATGATAAAATCTCCTTTTAAAAATTCCTGAAAATTTAATAATGCACCTCCAGTGCCTTTTAATTTATCCTCAGTAACAATATATGCATTATCCATTATTTTTTCTAAAAGTTTCTTTATCATATTTGGTTTGTAAAAAAGATTGAATCCAATATTTTCTATACCAAATTCAAGAAGGCGAGAAATATTTATATCAATTACCGGACGATCAACAATTGGTAACAATGGTTTTGGTATGAAATCTGTCATAGGCTTTAATCGGTTTCCCAATCCAGCAGAAAGAATTAATGCACGCATACTTACCACGAATAACTCGAATTACATCGAATTGCGCGAATTGAGACACGAATTATACCACTAATGACTCGAATTACATCGAATTGTGCCCCGTGCGCTAAGGCCACAGGGCAGGCGAATGTTGAAACACGGATTGCACGAATCATTCGAGCCATTTGCATTATAGATATTCGCATATAATTATTCGGGTTATTTGTTATCATTCGAGTTATTCGCATTTATATATTAATATAACAGATAGTTTTTCCTTATCTTTTTAAATTTGTTCAAATCTCGCTGCCATGTTTTTTTTATTGATGTTATTGATTTATTTTTCTCAATCGCTTCTCTAATCCATGAGTTGCCAATAAGTATATCAAACGGGAGCTTATGTTTTTCGAATTCATACGGAGGTTTTCGCCATTTAAATTTATCTGGATACAGATTCTTTATTGTTTTTATAATTTCCAGACCCATTGAGACAGCATCAAATCTTTTTTTACTGGTAACATATATCTGCGCACCACCACATAATTTGTTCTTAAACTTATTGAATGTAGGAATAAAATAGGTTGGTCTGAAATTTAAGCCAGGAAGCTTTTTCTTATTAATAGTTTCTACAAAGGTAGATGGATCAATCCATGGTGCGCCAAAAATTTCAAAGGGTCTTGTGGTTCCTCTTCCTTCCGAAACATTGGTACCTTCTAATAGACACATTCCTGGATACACAATGGCAGTCTCAAATGATGGCATATTTGGTGAAGGGCAAGTCCAGCAAAGTCCAGTATCAGGATAGTAGTATTGTCGTGACCAGCCTTTCATTTTAATAACCTCAATTTCAGCACCGATTTTTAATTCTTTATTTATCAGATTACACAGTTCTCCAATTGTCATACCATGTCTGATTGGTACAGGATATAGTCCAACAAATGAGATGAATTTTGGTTCAAGCACAGGGCCCTGCACAGTTTCTCCATTCAATGGATTTGGTCGATCCAGAATGAAAATTTTCTTTTTTAATTCAGCCATCTGTTCTATTATTAAAATTGCCGACCATACAAATGTATAATATCGGGCACCTATATCCTGTAAATCAATTACAAGAATATCTATGTTTTTTAGTATATCTGCAGCAGGTATTGGGCTTTGACCATATAGACTGTATATTATTATTTTCTTTTGTTTATCATAGTAATCATATGCTTTTATCTGATCCTGTAATGCTCCGTACAATCCATGCTCTGGTGTAAATACTACTTTTAGCTTAATTCTTTTAACCTGAGAAAAGATTGTTAATGTTGGTCTCAAGTGTGAATCACAGGATGAAATATTGGCACATAGACCTATACGCGAGTCAATTAAAGGGCTAAATCTACTCGAAATTAGGTTGTTTATACCCAAAACCACGTGTATTATATCATAAAAATAGGTAAAAGTCAATAGATAAAAGAAACAA
>SOIY01000240.1 GCA_004376785.1 Candidatus Stahliibacteriota bacterium
CCGTATGATAATAGTTTTTTTATTTCATAATGTTTGCCATCCTCAGCAGCCAGGACAGTTACACCTGTTTTTTCTTTTAATTGCCTGGCTATGTTCCAAGGACCTGCTCTTAGCATTGTCATTCCAAAATGAGTAATGATAGCAACTTTTGGCCTTATCCCAGAAATTATTTCTACACAATCCGGTACTGAAAGATGATCTATTTCAGAAGGTTCCAACTTTAAGAGATTCAAAATAATAATATCTGCCTTGTATGCAGAAATCAACTCGGGGAAGAACTTTGTATCAGTAATATAAGAAATTGAATAGCCATTGTGTAGTAATTTAAATCCATAGGTTTCGACTCGATGTTCATGTTTCAAAGGAAACTCAAGTATCACATCGTCGACTTTCATTTCAAATCCGGGCTTGATTATTTTTATCTCTTTTAAAAAATCCAAAAGGTATTTGAAAATAACCCCTTGTTCGCCAAATACATCTTTTGGCGCAATAAGCACTCCATCCTTTTTAAAACCGCCTCTTGTTATAACATCGAGGTAAACATTAATGTCTGCGGAGTGATCAATATGTTTATGTGATAAGATTATCGCATCAATTTTTTCCGGGTTGAATTTCGGTACATAGGTCAAAAGTCGGCACAGTGATTCGGGACCAGGGTCAACAAGAATATTTTTACCGTTGATCCTGAAAAACATACCGCCTGTAGCCCTTAACTGTTTAGCAATTACATAACGCGCCCCACCAGTACCGAGAAAAATAACTTCGTCTATTGTTGGTTTTACTTGCTTCTTCATTTGTTGATGACGAATAACGTCGTTTGTGCCGAAAAATTCAAAAATTTCAATTTTGTTAATTTTTTGAGCATTCTTGTAAATCTAGTCTCATTTTTTATTTCGAAGATTTACGAAATTATTTGGATTTTGTGATTTTGGATTTTCCAGAAAGCCTTTTCCTGATATACTCTGCTCGCCTGACATCACGTTCGTGCTCTTCTAACACTTCTCCAAAATACAATTGAATATTTGCAGGCCTTGAGACGAGCATAATTTCATTTATTACCCCGAGGGTAATATCTTTAATAACACCAGTACCTATACCAAATCTCACTGCTGATAGTAGATTCAAAACTTCATCCGTACTTATTATCCTTGCTGATTTCAAAACTGCTAGACTACGGAATATTTTGTCTTCAAATTCATAACGCGCCTTTGTGAATATCACATTCCTTGCCTTCTTTTCAATATCCATAATCATATGAGTGAGCTTTACGATTGATTCTATTAAATCCTCCTCTTTCAAACCCAATGTATGCTGATTTGAAATTTGGAAAAGACCACCTTTAATTTCACTCCCTTCCCCATATAAACCACGTACTGCCATGCCAATCTGAACTGCACCCTTCAGAACCTTCTCAACTTCATTCGTAAAAACCAAAGCCGGCAAATGGAGAAGAACTGATGCCCTTAGACCCGAACCGAGATTTGTAGGACAAGATGTCAGATACCCATAGGTCTCATTAAATGCGTATGCTAAATCTTCACCAATCTTTTCTTCAAGGTCAAAAACTTCACTCGAAATATTTGTTAAATTTAATCCATATGATAACCCCTGAATTCTCAAATGATCTTCTTCATTTATCATTATAGATATGTTACCTTTGTCTAAGATAAAAAGCCCGGCAGGTTTATCTATATCAAGAAAGGCAGGAGAAATAAAATGGCATTCTAATAAAGATTCTTTCTCCAATGGAGAAATTTTTTGTATATCTAAATACTTTCCTTTAATATTTTCCCCAATAACAGACCGTACTAATTTAACAAGACGTATGGAATCATCTGTCTTCATCTTTATCTCAAAAGGTATATCCGTTATATTTCTGGCAATTCGTGTGCGTGATGAAACAACAATCTCGCTATCTTCGCCACCAAGCTTTACCTTATCATCAGAAGGTACAAGCCACTCAATATTATTCAGCATTATCAACCTCAAAAGTCTTCAATTTATCCCTGATTTCAGCAGCTTCCTCATAGGATTCTTTTTCTAAAGCCTTTTTCAACTGCTCACGTAGTTTAAAAACTTCAAAACCTTTTTTCGGACCAAGTTTTGCCTGCCTGCCAACATGTTTATCGCTTCGATGAATCTGCTTTATGAGATTTTTTATGTATGGTTCAAATGTACTAATACAATTGCTGCAACCAAACCTTCCTCTACGCTTAAATTCTGCAAGTGATAAATAACAAACCGAACAAATAATCTTTTCATCTTCAACACTCTTTTCTCTAAGTAATCTCTGAAGGATCTCAATCGGCAACATCTTTTTCGTCATAATCAAACCACGTTTATGAGCACACTCTTCGCAGAGATGTAATTCAACAACCTCCTCTGGTAAAACCTCCTTAAAGAAAATTGTTGCTGGCTTTTTTTTGCAATCATCACATAGCATATAACCTTCCTTCTTTTAAATTATACACATTTGAACTAAGCTCTTCAATGTCTAACGAATGAGTCACCAGGATTATTGTCTTCCCTTCCTCTTTTAGACCAACAAATACATCAAGCAGTATATTGGTATTCTCCTCATCAAGATTACCTGCTGGTTCATCTGCCAGAATTATTAACGGATCATTAATCATAGCGCGGGCAATTGCAACACGTTGTTTTTCACCACCTGAAAGTTGCTCAGGTAAACGATTTTTCTTATCAGCCATACCAAATTCTTCGAGTAAACACATTGCCTTTTTATAAACAGTTTTTGGAAATGCGCCATTTACTAAACCTGGTAAAGCAATATTTTCTAAACATGAAAACTCAGCTAAAAGATGGTGGAACTGAAAAACAAATCCTATCTTTCTGTTCCTTATCTCAGACAGTTTACTATCGCCATATGAAAATAGATCAATATTATCTAACAAAACATTCCCACTCGTTGGGCGATCAAGACTCCCTATAATATTTAACAGAGTAGATTTGCCGCATCCTGACGGTCCAAAAATTACCACAAAACTACCTTTTTTAACTTTCAAATCAACACCCTTTAAAACTTCGATAGTTTCATTCTTTAAATAATATGTTTTGGTTACATTAGACAGCTCAAGAATATTATTCATTTCTTAATGCCTCAACAGTAGTAAGTTGTGTTGCCCGTCTTGCCGGGTATATCGTTGCCAAAAAACTGATGATTATAGCAGCGCCTGCAGTAACAACAAAATCATGGAATGACATCTCAACAGGCAGTGTATCAATAAAATAAACATTACCAGGTAGATCTATAAATACAATTTTGTTCAATACAAAACAAGCAATAAATGCAAAAATCAAACCGAGTGCAGTGCCAAGAATACCTATTATACTACCGTGATAGATAAATATCCTCATGATTCCTTTTGAGGTGAAACCATAAGAACGAAGTATACCAATCTCCCTGGTCTTCTTTTTAACCATATTCACCAGGGTACCAATAATATTAAAGCCAGCGACAATGATGATTAAGGTTAGCACAATAAATGTAATTATCTTTTCAAGTTTAAGCGCTGCGAAAACAGAGTGATTAGTTTCAATCCAATCCTGTGGACGATAAGGATAACCGAGTTCCTTTTTAATAATATTTGAATACACCGGTGTTTTATAAACGTCATCAACACTCAATTGTATGCCGCTAACATAATTACCCATTTCATATAAAGACTGGATATCTTTCAAATCCATATAAACAATAGTTGAGTTATAATCATAATAACCAAAATCAAAAATGCCTTTCAAAATTAACTTTTTCGCCCTGGGAAACAGACCTAACCTATCGCCAAATGGAGAAGCAATTATAAGTGTATCACCTACACTCACCTTCAGATTATGTGCAAGTTCTATGCCCAAAACGCAACCGCCTTCTAAATCAAAAACTCCATCAATCATCTTGTGCTCTATTTCAGTAATACCCTTTTCCAGTTCTGCATTCACGCCTTTCAATATTACACCGTCCATACGCTTTTTGAATCTAACAATTGATTTTTGTATGACAAAAGGCGCTAAAGCCTTAACAAATTGATGTTTTGAAAGTTTTGTTACAAGCTCTTCATAATCTGCCACAGGCTCATTAAAGTATCTTCGCACGATGATATGCGGAGTTCCGCCGAGAATCCTCCTTCTCAGCTCATTCTGAAATCCGTTCATCATTGAAAGTGTAATTAAAAGTGCTGCAACACCAATAAAGATTCCGCCAATAGCAATTAGAGTTGATAAGGAGAAAAAATTTCTCTTCTTTGAACGGAGATAGCGGGTGGCAATGAATAATTCGGTATTCATCTTA
>SOIY01000205.1 GCA_004376785.1 Candidatus Stahliibacteriota bacterium
CAAATGAATAGTTAAATTGGAACCTGTATAAAAGTAAGATCAATGCACTCACAATCAGCAAATTCATTATTAATATATGTTGATGGTTCATCAAGAGGAAATCCCGGTCCATCAGGTATCGGTATTGTAGTATTTGCCAGCGTTGAACAAACAAAGCCAATCCAAGAGATTTCAAAGTATATAGGCATAACAACCAACAATATGGCTGAATACGAAGCAGTTATTTCCGCCCTGAAATGGATAGTCAAATCAAACAACAAATGTGCTACAATAAAACTCGATTCAGAGCTTGTCTATAATCAGGTGATTGGAAAATATAAAGTACGATCTCCCCGGATGGCTGTTCAATTAAAAAGGGTCAAAATTCTGAAGGCAAAAATAAAGAACTTGTCTTTTCAGCTAATTCCACGGTCTGATAACAAATCAGCAGATCATCTTGCACAAAAAGCTTCTAAAAAAAACTAACCCTGTAGGAAAACCAACTATAAACCCCTTAGGATATTGGCTATCCAACGGGGTAAATGGCACACCATTGAGCCTTTTTTCTGACTACTTGACTTTCAATCGAAACAGAATAAACTAAATACAATGAAACAATTGAAGGAAATAAACGCTCCAAGAGTATTAATCTTTGGCTATTTGGGAATTATCGCTATTGGAACAATACTTCTATATTTACCAATTTCTACAACAAAGGGTATTTCACTCATAGATGCTCTATTCACTGCCTCATCTGGTTTATGTGTAACTGGATTAATTGTGAAGAATACAGCCCTCGATTTTACTCTGTTCGGCAAATGTGTTATTCTTACTTTGCTACAGATAGGTGGTTTAGGGTACATGACACTTTCAACAACATTTTTTTTCTTCCTTGGCAGAAAAATTTCACTCCGTGATCGCGTACTCTTTAAAGAATCAATTAATGTTCTTTCATACGAGAATCTAAGAAGATTCGCCTGGAGGGTATTCAGAATTACTATTATTCTTGAATTAATAGGAACTATTCTATTCTATTTTTCTTTTCTAAATAAATTCAGCCCGGCTGTGGCGCTGGGTCACGCTTTTTTTCATTCAGTATCAGCATTTTGCAATGCTGGTTTCTCAACTTTTTCAGAAAATTTAAACCTATTTTCTTTTTCTGTATCTGTTCCTCTTATTGCAGCAGCACTATTCATCATTGGTGGACTGGGCTTTGTTGTCATCTCGGATTTATATACGACAATCATTAAAAAAACTAAAAAGCGACTGTCTTTACACACCGTTATAGTTATTAGAATAACCTTAATTCTCATATTAGCTGGGACACTCTTCATTTTTCTTTATGAAAACAACAGAAGCTTATCTGGATATACACTTTTTGAAAAAATTATTCTCTCATTCTTCCAGGCAGTCACTCCGAGAACAGCTGGATTTAACATCTTAACGATCTCGCTATTTTCACCAATCACGATTGTGATGCTAATGTTATTCATGTTCATTGGAGCATCACCAGGAGGAACTGGTGGCGGCATAAAGACAACAACCTTTGTGTTGCTGATTCAATGGGTAAAAGAATTGCTTTTAGGACGTTATGGTAAAGATATAACTATGCTCAAAAAAAGAGTCCCCATTGAACAGGCATACAGGTCATTCGTAATCGCATCCTTGTCAATCTCTGTAATATTTGGTGCATTCTTTCTGATCATGCTTATTGATAACCCGGAACCTTTAAAAGCTTTGTTTGAAATCTTTTCAGCACTTGGAACTGTCGGGCTTTCATTAGGTTCATCTGTAAACCAATATTGCAGTTTCTCACATGATCTTTCAGTAATAAGTAAATTGGTAATAATCATTGTTATCATCACTGGCAGGGTTGGTACAATCACCATTGGCAGTGCACTTTTACGACCCCACCCATTGGAATACAAATATCCAGAAAACCCAATTATGGTTGGATAGTTACAAATTGCATCCTGTAATTTTGTACAATGCGCATTTTATCACTTTTAAGAAACGACCTCCTAATATTCAAGCGATTTTATTGAACAATGGATTAATAGAAAAAATTTATTTTAAAAAATCACTTCTACCACAAAATATAAAAAAAATTAATCTAAAAGGCAATTATGTAATACCTGGTTTTACTGACTGCCACACTCATTTTATAGCAAGAGGGATAGAATTGCAGAGAATTGATTTAGAAAAGTGTAAATCTTTAAATGATTGTATAGAAAAATTACAATCAGAATTGTATGAAAACAATGAAATATTATTCGGATCAAACTGGGATGAAACCGGCTGGGGTTCATTTAAATTGGATAAACTGACTAAACATACCCTTGATAAAATTTCAAAGAAGAAATCGATCATTATGCGACGCATCTGTGGACATTTTGCAGTTGTGAACACCAGGGCATTAAATCTTATTCCGCAGAACCGGAAGATCGTTGACCGAGAAAATGGCTATCTTTATGAAGATATTGCCCTCAATTTGGATGAAATCTTTAAACCAAGTAATGTAATGCTGGAAAAGGCTATTAAACTGGGTACTACAGAAGCACTAAAAAATGGGATAACAACTGTTCATGAAATCACAGACCCGCGTCGATTTAGGCTTTTGCAGAAAATTAAAAAAACAAAAGGTTTAAAAATTAGATGTGCTGCTTATATTACCTCAAAATATTTTTATGATGTTCTTTCGTCAGGAATATCAAGTGGTTTCGGTGACGATTTTCTCAAATTTGCCGGTATAAAAATTTTTCTTGATGGCTCTGTAGGTGCGAAAACAGCTGCAATGACAAAACCATATAATTATTCGAGAACAAAAGGCAAAATTTTGATTACAATACGCAAATTAGAGGATATAATAAGAAAAGCCGAAGACAATAGTATTCAGCTAATGATACATTCAATTGGAGATAGGACGACTGATACAATTTCAAGGGTATTCGAAAGAAATATCGATAAAGAAAATCCACTACGCCATAGACTCGAGCATATCGAAATCCTAAACACGTCCTCTATGCGTAAGATAGCAAAGATGAATTTAATTGTTTCAATGCAACCAAATTTTGTAAGAAGATGGCAAAAACCAGGTGGTATGTATGAACAATATCTTGGCAAAAGATATAGAGAAATGAATTGTTTCAAAAAATTACTGGATTCAGGGATAAGGGTAATCTTTGGTTCAGACTGCATGCCGCTTGGACCATTATATGGCATTCAAGGAGCGTTGGAACATCCTTTCTCTTGCGGACGGCTAAGTACCTGTGCGGCGTTTAGAGCATATACAAAAGACGGAGCCTATGCTACATTCGATGAAAATAAGAAAGGAACAATCGACACAAACAAATTAGCTGATCTGGTTGTACTTGATAAGAATCCCCTGAAGGAAAAAGAACCGGATAAGATAAAAATATTAATGGTTCTGATCGCTGGTAAGATTGTGTATAGAAGAGCGAATGTATCGCATTAAAGCAAATAGCTCCAATCATTTACTATTCGTGCAATTCGTGATCAAATGAAGAATTTCTCCTGGTTTTTCTTAAAGGCATATAAAAAATTCGAGGCAGACAGATGTCCTCTTCTTGCCTCAGCATTAGTTCATGCAACAACATTCAGCCTTTTTCCTCTAATTTTGGGATTAATCTCATTTTCTGTTTTTATATTGGGTTCTTCTGAAACTATTGTTGAAAAGGTATTACCGCTACTCAGACAGGCATTCCCCATAGGTCTTGACGAAATACTAAAAAACATTTCGACGATAACGCAGACATCTATTATCATTGCTATAATCGGTATGTTAGGATTTTTATGGGGTGCTGCACGAATATTCCGCGCATTAGAATCTACGCTTAATGTTATTTGGAAAGTAAAGAAGGACCGCCCATTTTTCAAGAAGAGTCTCTTAACCATAGGCTCGGCATTTATAGTGATTATATTGTTAATAGCATCAGTAGCTTTAACAATTTGGGCAAATGCAATTGGTGCTGGTGGAATTGCAAAATTCTTACCTGAATTCAGCATTATCTTTAGTGTCTTTCTCTTCGGTTTAATCTACTGGTTCTTTCCAAACTGCAAAGTAAAACTCAAAGAAGCATACTTCGGTGCAATATTTACTGGCATATTCTGGGAAGTGGCAAAATATCTATTTTCATTTTATATTACAAAAATTGTAGACTATTCAAAGATATTCGGTTCTCTATCAGCAATAATGATATTATTCATATGGATCTACTACTCTGCATATATATTCCTATTCGGCGCTGAACTCAGTTATGTATATGCAAGAAGGAAAAAACTTAAATAGAAGTAGCGAGTAG
>SOIY01000070.1 GCA_004376785.1 Candidatus Stahliibacteriota bacterium
TTTAACTCGTTTACTATTCCCACGTATCAATCTGTGCTTTTTGTAATGAACCCGAGTAGTCAATGTAAATTGATTTTATCTCAGTGAATATTTCGTATGCAGTCCAGCCGCCTTCTCGATGCCCGTTTCCAGTATTCTTCATACCACCAAAAGGCATATGACATTCAGCACCTATTGTAGGTGCGTTAATATATACAATGCCAGTTTCAGCAAGTTCGATTGCCTTATGTGCTTTGTTCAAATCATTTGTATAAATGCTTGAAGATAAACCATAGACAGTGTTGTTAAGTATTTCAATCGCCTCTTTAAAATCCTTTGCCTTGATTACCGAAAGAACCGGTCCGAATATCTCTTCCTGCGCAATCCTCATTGTTGGTAAAACATCAATAAATATCGTTGGTTTATAATACCATCCCTTAACACATTCGCCTTCTTTGTAAGATTCTCCACCGGTAATTAATTTAGCACCTTCTTTTTTCCCGATTTCAACATACGAATGCACACTTTCACACTGTGATTCGCTAACCATAGGACCAACATCTATATCTTTATTTAGACCATTACCAAGTTTCAAACTTTCTGTTTTTTGTTTGAGCATTTCAATAAACTTATCATAGATAGGTTCTTCCAAAATCAATCTGGAGGTCGCAGTACAGCGCTGACCAGTAGTTCCAAACGCACCCCATAACACGCCTTCGAGTGCCAGTTCCAAATCAGCATCCTTCAGAACGACCTGGCCATTCTTACCACCCAATTCTAAAGAGCATCTCTTTAAGGTGTTTCCGCAGACCTCACCAATTCTTCTTCCAATTTCTGATGAGCCTGTAAACGATACTCCGACAATGTCTGGATGACTCAAGATTGCTTCACCGATTTCGCCACCGCCACCATAAACAACATTCAGAACTCCATCTGGCAAACCAGCTTCCTGTAAAATCTGTGCGAATTCACCAACACATGCTGGAGTATATGTTGCTGGTTTTATAACCGCAGTATTTCCACTTAAAATACAAGGAAATACTTTCCATGTAGGTATTGCGATTGGGAAATTCCAGGGAGTAATAAGTCCCCAAACACCAAGGGGTTCCCTTTTTGTCATACATGACTTATTTTGCAATTCTGAGGGTAAGGTATAGCCAAAAAATTTCCTTCCTTCGATTGATGCATAAAGTGCTGTATCAATACCTTCCTGAAAGTCTCCGCGCGTTTCGTTAATAACCTTGCCCATTTCTCTGGTCATCAATTGAGCAATTTCCTCTTTCTTTTCTATCATAATTTCTGCTGCCCTGCGCATGATTTCAGACCGCTTGGGCCAGGGTACAGTACGCCACTTTTTATATGCCTTTTTTGCTGCCTCTATTGCCATATTAATATCCTCGGCATTCGATTTTGGGAATATGCCCACAACCTCATCCCAATCCGCAGGATTTCTATTTTCAAAGGTCCTGCCAGATTTTGAATCCATTAACTTTCCAGCAATAAAATTCTTGTATGTTTTCATATTGCCTCCTTTATCTAAGATAACTCTGTTATGCTTAGGGGTTTTCACCACTGCGGATACAAGATTTTAGTTAAACAAAAAAATCTATTATTATTTGATTATAGCCAGATTTTGCACTAAGTCAATATACAGCTTGACAATTTGTGAAAAATCTATATAATCTAGTACGAAAAGGGCTGCAAAATGCAGCCCTTTTTTATTTTTGCACAAAGGTTTGTTTTAAATTTCTTATTTCTTCTTTAGAAAATCCTTTAATTAAATAGAATACAACAGAATAAATAATAATACCTAAAATTACGAGTATAATAATAGACAAATGTTTTAATGCATACAATACAATACCCATAATAAGTGAAGCAATAAAAGGTTTGATTATATATTTTAAGCTTTTAAATTTCACAAATTTTTTGAGCTCTCTGTTCATCAATACAATAGCAATTGTTTCACTAACAAACAATGCAACTGCAGCTCCTTGCCCTTTGAAATTAATGCCTAAAATTATAATAAGAATCAGATTAATCAATGCTGTATAGGTTATAACTTTGAAAAATCTGCGCTCTTGATTTATTGAGACAAGGCCATAGCCGAAAATAGTATTAACAGGCGCAACCAAGAAATACAATAAAAGTATACGGAAAATCATAATTGCACCCTCAAACTCTGCTCCATAGATAAAACTAATTAAACCATCAGCAAGAATAATGCCGCCAAGGGTTAAAGGGATTGTAATTGCAAAAAGCAACCGTGTCAAAAAAGTAAAACTACTCCTCAGTTTTTCTGGCGCATGAGTGAACTGTTTTGATATAACTGGGAAGAATACATAATGGAACACCCTTTCAATTATCAATAACATAATAATAATTTTAAAACCAGCACTGAATACACCAACCTCTACTTTTGAATGGAATACACCAAGAATTATGGGCGGCAGATTTAAGGAAACTTGATTAAAGATTACTGCCAAGCCGACCGGGAATGAAACAATGAGCAGATTATGCCAGGAGCGCAAGGAGAATTTGATTTTTACTGATTTATATTTAGAAAGAAAAATAAAAATTAGAATTCCTGTACCAGCACAATATCCGATAAAGAATGAAATAGGGACCATTAAAATATTGTGGCTGATTTTCAATAAGACAAAGAGCAGGATTACATAAATACTATATTGTACCAGGCGCGAAATACCGATATATCCCATTTCTTCTCGACCTTGAAAAATGAATTCTAAAAGTATTGCAAATGGAAATAATGAGAGTAAATAGAAAAAAATAATATTTTTTGTTATGGGCTTACCAGGGATTACAATGAGTCCTATAATGAACAAAAGAAAAATGAGACTGGCAAGCATAAGCCTCAAGCCGAGAATTTCCTCAATTATTCTATGATTGTTATGGTTTTTTGCTATCTCACGGGCACCAATCGTGGTTAAACCCGGATTTGCAAATAATAATGCATATGTAAGAAACGCCATACCATAACTTATTATCCCGAGTCCTTCTGCTGACAGCATCCTGGCAATATATACTATGGCAAAAAAACCAAGAATACGGCTAACTGCATCACTAATAAACAGGGAAGCAAAATTCTTTGTAATCCTTTTCATAAAAATCTTAGAACAGTATACTATAAAAATAACAGAGGTCAAGTATGCGTTTAGCGTAGAGCGAAAATATACTAAAAAATACTATTCCAGCATCTACACCCAAATCCAATAACCATATTTTTGTAAGTAGGTTATCATATTAACAAGTGCACATTCCCTACATGTGTGTTTTCTATGCCATAGTCCTTGGCAACCTGCAATGCTATATCTACTTGTTTTCTTGAGGTGCAAGATAAATCATTAAAGTGAAAATGCGGATAAAAACCCAAAAAAGACCAGGGAATCTCTTTATTTATAGAACTTATAAATTTGGCTATTTGTGTCAGTTCATATTCATCAATATATTCGGGAATTAAAAGTGTGCTGACAATTAAAATTGGTAATTTTTCTCTTTTCTTAATATATTGGGCAACAAGTTTAATATTTTCTTTTGTATTGTTATTTGAACTACCGCACAATGCAATATTCAACTCTTCTGAAAAGGTCTTAAAATCAATTTTAATACATCCATTGCTCCTCAATGCATACTCTGCCCAGAACCTCATTAATCTTGGTGAAACTGAACCGTTTGTTTCCCAGCAGATTCTAATCTTTCTTCTCTTTTCTGAAATCTGCTTTGCTACTTCTAAACTGTGAAGGGCAAATGGTGTTGGGTCACCTCCAAAAAAACAGACGCAACCTGTTACAGAATCTGCTGCCCTAAAAAGTTCTTGAGCTGTAGTCTTGTTTTTTTTATCGCGAAAATGCCAGTTCTGGCAGAATAGACAATTGAATGTACAGCCTTCATAAAACACAGCGAGATTTTTAAAACCATAATCTTTACTACCTTTACAAACCCAATCTGCCACACAATTTGTTGGTAATGGATCATGATACCAATCAAGATAAGCCCAATTTCTATCAGGTCCAACGACTTTGCCGCCTGCATTCTTTCTTATTCCACAATATCCAAATTGCCCCTCGTCAATACGGCATTTATTTACACATAATCTGCAGGATTTACCCGAGTTATGATTCGGTATTGTTTCTGGTAATTTAAATTTTTTTCTTACTCGAGCATGAATTTCTTTTATCTGTGGATATAATTTGTCAAATTTCTCACGTATACAGGTTGGACAATAAGGTAATGACTTAGAGAATAATCCTTCAGTATTACATTCCTGGCATTTCATAAAGGATTATATATT
>SOIY01000124.1 GCA_004376785.1 Candidatus Stahliibacteriota bacterium
ATTTAGTAGACTAGAGTCTACCAAACGTCAGGTTTATGAATATTCTAGTAACGGGGGCAACAGGATTTATAGGAAGATTCCTGGTAAATAGGTTAGCCACAAATAACGATAGGATTACCTGTTTGGTAAGACAGCCAGTTGAGCGGTACCAAAAGCTGAACAAAGCAAACGTGGAGTTAAAAAGAGTGGATATTCTTGATAAAAAGACTTTAGTGAAATCGATTCCTGAAGTTCAACTGGTATATCATCTGGCAGGAAAAGTATTTGCAAAGCAAAAAAGGGGTAATCCCTACTACAAGGTAAACACAGAAGGTACAAAATTTTTGGCTCAAGCGGTGATGAATTCTTCCAGGGAGTATCCAAGATTTATATTCTTGAGCAGTATTGCCGCAGTAGTAGGAAAAAATTACGGTGTAGTGGACGAGGATACTTTACCTAATCCAATTACACGATATGGAAAAAGTAAGTTAGAGGCTGAAAATATACTGTTGCAATACAAGAGACAATATGGGCTTCCTGTGACCATAATTAGATCCCCTTTAGTTTATGGACCCGGGGACAATATTTTTTCTCGGTCGACCTTATTATTCAAGATGGTGAAAAGGGGCATAAGGCCACTTGGAGATGGAAATAGCTTATTTAGTTTGTGTTACATAGAGAACTTAATGGCTGTCTTGGAGACGCTAAGGCATATCAAGATAGTGCCAAGTGATATCTACTTTGTTGCCGATGAAAAACCACGTGCACTAAATGAATGGGTTGAGATTATAGCAGATGCTGAAGGTGTTAGTTCCCCAAAAATCAAAATCCCTGACTTTTTGGCCGACATACTTGTCAAATTTGGACCTCATAGTGTAAGGAAATTAATTAATGAGATGCGATCAAATTGGGCCTGCGTTATTTCCAAAGCCCGAGAGGAATTAGGCTACATTCCCCCATTTAGCTCCGAGATAGGCATTAGAGAAACTGTTGCCTGGTATAAAAGTAAAGGAATAATTTAAATGGAAGTAACCATCTTTGTGATAGCGTCGCTGGCCGCGTTTGTTGTGAACCTGAGCATGGCGATATTTGTGTATCTGAAGAATAGAAAAGTAGCAAGAAATAAACTGTTCTCTTTACTTTGCGTGATGATAGGTACATGGTGTTTGTATCCCACTATTATGGCTTCCAATCTCGATGCACATTCTATGCTTTTTTTAATCCGTATAATATACCTGTTCGCTATCTTTTGCCCAAGCATTTATTTGCACTTTATTCTGGAACTTTTAGGTGAAGCCAAACGTAAAAAACATATACTGTTTCCATGTTATTTATTCTCGTTGACCTTTGTCTCTCTTGGTTTCCGCGACTGGTTTATTGCAGGCATTACCTCTTCCAATGTTTATAAATATATTATCGTTCCTGGACCACTTTACACCGTTTATGTAAGTGTATTCGCAGCTATGATTATCTATGGATTCTATGTTTTGTTAGACAAATACAAAATTTGGTCAGGATTCAAAAAAAATCAATGTAAGTATCTATTTATTGGTTTTTTGTTAGCTTTTACTGGAGGATTAATGCATTTTCTCAGTGCGTTCGGAATTGAAGAAAAAATTCCCCATGACATTTTCCTGGTTATGTTTACTTCTATTACTGCTTACTCTATCGTAAAATATCGTTTAATGGATATCAGGATTGTTTTCAGAACGGTAATGACCTATTCATTAATGACAGCTTTTGTTACTTTATTTTTTATTTTGGTCATCTATTTGCCCAATTTGTTGTTTGGTCCAATTAATAGAATGTCCTCTTTTTTTTTGATGGGAATAATTTCATTTGGATTCGCTTTGTTGTTTAATCCCCTGAGAAACAGGATTGAAAATATCTTTGTCAATTTGTTCCATCCTGAACGGGAAAGTTACTATCGAGAACTGAGAAAACACACCCGAGAACTTAGTACTATATTAGAAATCGAAGTTCTTTTGAATTTCATCATTGAAAAGGTTGTAAGAACCTTGGGTTCCTCGCTTGGATACTTGTATGTTCTAAATGAAAATTCAGGGATTTATGAATGTAAAGTAACATTACCAAAAGAAGACCACCTTCAGAAAAGCCCCGATAGCAAAAATATACTTGTGACTACATTACAGGAAAGGAAAAACGTGTTACTAGAGGAAGACTTGGCTCTCCTGCCCTCACGAGTTCAAGATGCAATACAGAGTATTTTTAACAAGCTTCGAATTAAGTTAGTTCTTCCCTTATCATTTAGAGACCAGATGGTTGGATTTTTATGTCTCGGAGGGAAGTTATCCGGGGATATTTATACAAACTTGGATATTCAGCTTCTTTCTTTATTTTCTGATGAAGCCTCTATTGCTTTAGAGAATGCAAAGCTGTTTCAGCAAGTAAAGAATATGAAGGATTACAACGAGGGGATTCTGCAAGGGATGCGAAGCGGGGTTATCAGTCTGGATGGCAATGGTAGAATTTCGGCGTTCAACTCGCAAGCAGAGAGGATCACTGGATTAAGTAGGAAGTACATAATAGGCAAAGAATACTCTGTTCTTCCAATCCCACTGAATAAAGTGTTTGAAAGTGGGTATAAGGGAGGAAAAAGTTATGCCGATCAGGAGTTCTCTATTGAGGTTAATAAAGGTCAAGGCAAAAGGATCCCGGCTATGATTAATACTAGTGTTTTGTATGAAGAGACTGGTAGTGAGATTAGACAGGTTATTTGTGTTCTTACCGACTTGACGAAACTAAAAGAATTAGAAGCAGAGGTAAGAAAGGCAGAAAGATTAGCCACAATGGGTTTAATAGCAGGTGAATTAGCTCATGAGATAAAGAACCCTCTTGTTTCAATAAGAACACTGGCTCAATTACTTCCGGACAAATACGGAGACGAGGAATTTAGAAACGAATTTATGACCCTTGCTCTGAAAGAAATAGATAGAATAGATGAAATGGTCAACAAATTGTTTAATCTTACTTTGAAAAAAGAAAAGGGGGAATACGTCAAGGTAAGTTTATCGGATCTATTAGAAGAAATTCTTGAGGATATGAGTATACAACTAAGTGCTAAACGTATTCAAATTATAAAAAAATATTTATCTCAACCCAATGTCTTTGCAGACAGAGTTGAGCTAAAAAAAGCATTTTCAAACATTATCACAAATTGCGCCGAAGCAGTTGATGAGAAGGGGAAAATTTATATAGATATTGTACAGAAGAAAAACATCAGATTACCTAATGTGGTAACTTTTAAGGATGATGGCCCCGGATTTTCTGAGAGGTCCATAGAAAGAGCATTTGATGCCTTTTACACTACCAAACAGAAAGGTTCGGGACTGGGTTTATTTGTAGCTTATCGAGTTATCCGAAACCATGATGGAAGAATACATATTGGTAATTGGGAACGAGGGGCAATGGTGACTGTTGAATTACCTTTCTATAGCCAAGATCATCCTGACAAAAGTAAAAAGGTACATTGAATATTGTGCCCGGAGAAAAATTAAAATAAAAAGCAGGCATGGAAGAGAAAATGGCTAGCATACTTTTTATCACCCGTGAAAGAAAAAGAGAAAAGTTTTTAAATGATCTCTTAGGATCAGGGCATCTAATTATTACGGAGAATGAGCATCGAAAGATTAGAACCTTAAGTTTAATGGTAGATCTTATAATTATTGACTTTTCCTCTATGGTGTGGGATGGTCTGGATATCATCCCACTGATAAGAGGGTTCAATGACTCAGCAGTGGTTTTGGGAATAGGACGGAAGATAGACGGAAGGATAATCCAGGCAGCACGGGAGAAGGGGCTTGCCGAATATGTAGATATAGACAGGGATATTACGCTTCTTCCTGAAGTGATAAGAGAAAAAGTGGAAAAGGCAATGCTAGTTTCAGGAATGAAAGAAGAAAGAATCTCCAGAGAGTCGTTTCATCCTTTGTCATCTTCAGAAAAAGAGAGAACTTTCTCCTCAGAAGAGTGGCAATTCTTAGAGCAAATGTCACGCTTGCTGATCCATGGGTATAATTTAGGTGACCTGATGCAATTTTTTCTGGGTCTTTTAAACAGGATGTTCGGAATAACCAGGCTTTCCCTTCTTTTAAAAGATAAAATAAAAAAAACCTATCGGATAAGAGCCTGTCTGGGGATGACAGAGGAAATGAAAGAACACGTTCAACTTTATCCTCAGCAGGGGTTGGTGAAGTTCCTTGCCAGAGAAGGCACAGTAATAACCAGAGAGCGTATCCTGCAGACTGATTTTAAAACTGCCTA
>SOIY01000063.1 GCA_004376785.1 Candidatus Stahliibacteriota bacterium
ACGTCCATATCCCATACGCTTTTTATTCTCGCTTTTTTCATTTTTGCCTCCTTTTATTTATTTGCACGAGTACGAGTTACGAATCACGAATACGATTTTCATCACATTCACAAGGAATTTTTCCACACTTAGGACATCCCTTCGCATATTTCTCCATTGCCTGTTCAGCGTCAATGCCAAGTATTGAACCAATAGAAAGAAGCCAGGCAAGACAGTCAGCAAACTCTTCTTCGATTTTTTCTTTATTTCCTTTTCTTATTGCCCTTGATAGTTCGCCGATTTCTTCAATAAACCAGTTAAAAGTTTTATCTAAACCTCTTTTAGAATCCTTTTTAAAATAGATTTTTTTTATGAGCGCCTGATATTGATTTAAATCCATTGATAAAAATGGGTTATGGGTTTGGGATTGGATGTTGGATTTTGTGGGGTGTTGTGGTCAGTGCGAATACGCACTTTATTGCTGTTTCCTGTAAATACTTACTTTATTGTTCATCTCTCCTTGTGTAGTTGCTCAATTCATTGAGCAAAAGAGGGGAAGGGCATAGCCCTTCCCCTCTATATTTTTTGTTTAATCGAAATAGAAAGTAGCTGAAAGTCTCCAGTTGGTTAGATCAGTGAGCTGTTCAAAATGCATTAAATCAATCTGCAGATTGTCATTCACTTTCCAGCCGAGACCATAGTAATAATCTGTAGCGGAAGTTGTTTCTGTTTCAACTGCTTTAGAATAATCATCCATGTATGATTGATCGATTGTTTCCTCTACTGTTCCATCACCGTGCTCGGTTCTTGTTCTTTCTGGCTCATAATCGACCAATGTATCTATAGTAGTATACTCATTATAAGACATTGTGTGTCGAGCGCCAAGCCTGAATACAATTGGGTCAGAGATATGGAATTCAACTCCTACCGGGATTGCAAAGCTTGTTAAACTACCATCAACATCTGTTTGCCATGTTTGACTTGACCATACTGTCTCAGTATAATCTTCATAACCAGCTATGGTATCACCATTATCATAAACTGTAATGTCTACTGAGGTATCCGTTGTTGTAATTTCATTAGAATATGATGATGAGGCGAAAAGCAGACCAATGCCAAAGTTTAATCTATCAGAAACATTGAAAAGCTGTTTTGTTCCAACCTTAAACCCGCTGGTACTGTTACTGCCGTCGTAATACGTAATTGTTGAAGTCGTATCCCATTGAAAGTAATCATAGCTCTCCTCGTTCGTCATGTAAGAGAATTCCATTGCATTATCTCCATAATCATACGATTCAGTAAAATATCCTAAATAGAATTTTCCCAGTGCGTCTTCATTATAATGATAAAAACATTGTACACCTACACCAATCCTGGTCCCTGATTGTGGTTTCATTGTAGAATCCATTGTTGCAATTGTATAAAAACTTGTATCTTGCTGTCCTGGAAAATCATATTCTGTTTCAGCGCCTGTGATGATTGCTTCTTCATTTAGGTCGAGCATAGCAAATTCACCAGTTAATCCAAGAGACATATTTTCCTTATCCATCCATATACTCGCTATAACTCTGTTTTCATTATTACTGAAGATTTCATCACCTACAGCACTCTCAATATACTGATATGTTCCTGTATCTGCGACGAGGTCTTCTGCAGTAAAGTCATAGGTGTAGTTATTTAAAGGATCAGTAATTGTATTCTTGGAATCTTTTTTCATAAAACCAAGACCCAGGCGCAGGTTATCCATTCTTGTTCCTACAGCAATATAAAAATCACTGCCGGTTGTGGCGTCATATGCTGACGCGGTTTGTGTTTCAACAGTGCGACTAACAGGCTCACCTAAACTGTCCAGTTGCCAGTCAATCGAAGTGACTTCACCATCACCATATAATGGAGTTTCACCTGGTCCATCAAGGCCAGTATACAATGCTTCTTTCATGGAGCTTCTATCATAGACAAAACCCGGGTAGTAGTTTCCAAAATTCTTTGTGCCTCCAATAAAAAAGTATGGCACGCTGGCGTTTGAGAATAGCTCCTCATAACCCGTGACAAAATTCGAGAGACCTGTCCATAAATAAGTCCCTTCTATTTCTGGGATTCTCGCTGGGTCAAAGAGTATATCATAATCGTCTTCCCAGAGTTGTGCAGTTGACTGATACCTGAATGATTCAGTTATCAAGCCAAAAGATAATGATAGCATTATTGCCATTATTAAGGCATATTTCATTTTTCCTCCTTGTTGTATTGCCTTCTTTTTCTAAAAAACTTTATTTTTTTTATAGACTATCACCTCCTTTCAGATAACGAGCTATGTCTAATACTTAATATATACATATATACATACAATTAGGCTTAATAACCTAATTATGCATATGAAGAGATTATACATATAATTTAAAAAAAGTCAAGAACTAATAATGAGAATGCTGAAAAAGTAATTCAGCATTCTCATTATTGACTTGTGGCTATATTCCCCTAAAATAGTGCTATGCTTAAACTTGTTGATATTGAATATAGTATTGGTGAGCGTACGCTGTTTTCCGGGGCAAACCTTAATATTAATAAATTTGACAGATTTGGGCTTGTCGGTGCAAATGGTACAGGAAAGACCACGCTTTTGCGTATTATAACTGGTGAAATTTCCCCAACCAGAGGTTATGTAAATAAGCCTAAAGGAATTAATATGGGTTATCTTCCTCAGGAAGAGATTGTGCTATATGGTAATACCTTAGTAGACGAGGTTCTGAAGGATTATAACCAACATCTAACAAATTTATCAAGAATCAGAGAATTAATGGGTAAAAATCACTGGTCAAAAGATTTACTAAAGGAATATGGAATTGCTGAAGACGATTTTCATAGATTTGGCGGCTATGATTATGAATCTGAAGCTTATAAGATAATCCACGGTCTTGGCTTTACTGAGGATGACCAAAAAAAATTGGTTCAGGAATTCTCAAGCGGATGGCAGATGCGTATTGTCCTGGCACGGCTTCTTTTAAATAAACCTGATCTATTATTGCTTGATGAGCCGACAAACCACCTGGATATAGAATCAATGCAATGGCTTGAAAATTATCTTCAGAATTTCAAGGGAGCATTGATAATAGTATCTCATGATCGATACTTCCTGGATAATATTCTTCAGACTCCAAAAGGCACAACCGGCATCTGGGAGATTGACTTTGGTGGATTCCGAAGATACCGGACAAATTATACAGGGTTTCTTCATGAATCACAGATGCGCAAGCAGAGATTAATGCAGGCAGCTAAAATCCAGGAGAAAAGGATTAAGGAAATTAGAGAATTCATTATGCGCAACCGCGCGAATAAATCAAAGGCAAAGCTTGTAAAGAGTAGAGAAAAGTATCTTGAGCGGATGGAGCGTATTCAAATAGAGTCAAACCGAAAAAAGATCAAAGTACGATTTCCTGTAGAAGAAATACACAGTCCCAGGCTTGTAGAATTGAAGGATGTCAGCAAGGTATATAATGGAAAGACAATCTTTAAAAATATAAATCTATCTATTGAAAGAGGCGATAGGATCGCACTTATTGGCAAAAATGGTGCGGGAAAGTCCACGTTCTGCCGTATTATTGCTGGATTTGAGCATTCTACAGAAGGAGAGAGGAAAGCGAGTGAGAAACTGAAAATCGGTGCATTTTCTCACGAGATACTACTTAAACTTGAGTTTTTAAATACGGTTCTTGATGAGATTATAAAGGATGCATCTCCAGAAGTGAATCAAAACATCCGTAAATTTTTGGGTCTTTTTCTTTTTTCTGGAGATGACATTTATAAAAAGATTGAGGTTTTGAGTGGTGGTGAAAAGACAAGGCTTGTGATTCTCAAGGCTATGAGTGAACCATCAAATTTATTAATACTTGATGAACCAACCTATCATCTTGATAAGGATTCGGTAGATGCAATAAAGCAGGCAATAATGTCTTATACAGGAACGACTATATTGGTTACGCACAATCGAGATCTAATAGCATCCTTTGCAACAAGAATTATTGAGCTGAGACACGGTAAACTTTATGACTATCCAGGCGATTATTCTTATTATTTGTGGAAAAGAAAAGGGGGTGAACATTTTGCTGCAAAGAAAAAGGGATCCAGGATAAAGGAGTCGCCGACTGAAAAATTAAAAAAACAAATTTTACAGAAACAATCAAAACGGGAAAAACTGCGTGAAGCATTCTCGCGACCTGGTATGATCAACAAGCCACGCAAGGCAAAAAAACTCTTTGAAGAATATCAGAG
>SOIY01000091.1 GCA_004376785.1 Candidatus Stahliibacteriota bacterium
ATGACAGAAGAAAAAAAATATACAGAACAAGAATGGCACAAAAGGGCAGCAATTACCTTGTTTAATCTTGTCTGGAGCCTATTAGATAAAAAAGATAGGACAAAACAAGAAGATGATAAAATGGTTCATGCTGTTCATGCTTCTCGTTTTCATTGGGGCGAGATTGGTACACCTGTTGAGTTTGAGCGGGGTGAATGGCAGATTTCCCGCGTGTATTCGGTTCTGAACAGACCTCAATCAGCATTATATCACGCTGAGAGGTGTTTAGAAATCTGCAAAGAGCACAATATTGGAGATTTTGATGTTGCTTTTGCTTATGAAGCAATGGCAAGAGCGCACGCTGTAGCTGGGGACAAGTCAGATTGCGAGAAGTACATCAAGTTAGCAAAAGAAGCTGGAGAACAAATTAAAAAGAAAGAGGATAAGGATTTGTTTTTCAATGACCTTAAAACAGTATCTGACTATAATTAAGAGGCAATTGAATATTGTTGCGTCTGCATTGGTGTAAATGTAATAGTTATAGGAGGATACCTAGGAAAGGAGGAAGATATGAAAGTGTTAAAAATAGCATTGATAGTTATAGGTGCAATTGTTGTCGTGCTCTTGATTATGTTTGGCATCTATTTGCTGTCTAATATTCAGGGAGAAGCCGAGTCATTTGAGGTTAACAGTCCTGAATTGGAACAAAAAGTCCTGATTGCAAGTCAAGGGAGTGATTTTAAGAACGCTTTAGTTGGGAGTTTAACTACATATCTGGGAAAAAAGCCAATCTATATTAAGGTAATAGATGTCAGTGCTTTATCCGAGGTTAAGGAAGATGAGTGGAGTGCTATAATTCTTATTCACACGACTGAAATGAATAAAGTGCAGTTTGATGTTAAGGCATACCTTGACAAGGCGCATGATTTGGACAAGGTGATCATCATAACAACTTCTGGTCCAGGCGATTGGAAGACAGATAAATATGACGTTGATATCATCACGTCTGCTTCTAAAAAGAAAGAATTGCCTTCACTGATCAATAAGATTCTTACCCGATTGGATCTGATATTAAGGTGACAATTGTGTTAAATCATTTTGTTTCTTTCTACTTTCTTTTTAGGCATTTACCCCCACACCAATGCATTGGTGTGGGGGTTAGGTGTTTACCCAAGCCCATTGTAAATGGGCTGGGTTTAGGCATTTGATTTATTATGGGAGGTTGTTATGAATAAAAACAGTCTATTTCAAAAGGTCTCAATGGTTTTGTTTTTGACCTTGATCATTGGCTGTGTTACGCAGGTAGAGGCACAGGAAAATGAACGTCCAATACGTTTTGCAGTTATTGGTGACCGTACTGGCGGCCATGTTCCTGGAATCTACGGTCAAATCGTCAAAGAGATTGAAAGACTGAAACCAGATTTTGTTATGACTGTTGGCGATATGATTGAAGGATATACAGAAGATACTACTGTAGTGAATAAAGAGTGGAAAGAATACAAATCATTATTAACTCCGCTTACAGCACCAATCTATTTCACTCCTGGTAATCACGATATTTGGGATGATGCTTCTCTTGAGCTATACGAAAATCATATTGGAAAACCATATTATTCTTTTGATATTAAAAATCTACATTTTATAATCTTTGATAATAGTCGGTGGGAATCGAGCGAAGAACTTTCTGAAGAACAGATCAATTGGCTGATTAGCGATTTAAAAAAGCATAAAAAAGCCGCTTATACTTTTGTTTTTTATCACAAACCTTTCTGGTACGAGACAACAGCAGAAAACGAAAGCGATACTCTGCACAGCCTGCTTCGCAATTTTGGTGTTGATGCTGTATTTACCGGGCACTACCATATTTATTTTAGTGGTGAATATGATGAGATTATCTACACTGGTGTTGGAAGCTCGGGTGGTGGCTGTGATCCAGGACCAACTGGTTTAGAATACCACTTTGCCTGGGTAACTGTTGATAAGAAAGGGATTTCAATAGCACTGATAAAAATGGGTGGAGTATTGCCATGGGATGAAGTAACAGCATCAGACCTGAAATTTATCGATAAAATATATCTTGTAGGTATTGATTTTGAAAAACCAGTATGTGTAAAAGAAGACCTCACTGTTGCAGATACTAAACTTGTGATAGAATTTAATAATCTCAGCCCTGATTTTGAACTCGAGGACACATTGCATTGGGAAGTACCAGAGGGATGGTTTGTTAAGCCAGAGAATTTGCATTTAAAGGTTAAACCAGGAGATAGCCGCACTGTTGAGTTCAAAGTTAAGAGTGAAGCAAAGCTCTATCCTGTTCCAGTCTTGTCTGTGCACTTTCCTTATGCTCAAGGAAAAAATTATGAGCTTGAAAAGGATTTACGTATTGCCCGTGAGGCATATTGTTACCGTACAAAGACACCACCTTTAATTGATGGTAAGATATCTGAACCTGTATGGAAGAATTCTGTTTCACGGTTCTTTTCACCTGATGGAAATCCAATGTCGATTGATTCTGTGAATTTCTACTTTTTGTATGATGAGAAAAATATTTATATTGCTGCCTATTGCAAAGATTTAAAAATTGATTCTATTGCTGCTGGTGTAACAGACCATGATGGTGCAGTTTATGGTGAAGATTGTGTGGGTTATTTTTTCCAGCCTGATATAGAAAAAGGTATTGTCTATCAAATTTACTTTAATCCACTTGGAGCGGTTTTTGACCAGAAGATATTAGTGAGTCCTGAGGCAGGATTTGATGCTGACAGGACCTGGAATGGCACTTATGAAGTAAAAACAATAAAAGGCAGTGATTTCTGGAGTATTGAGGCGTGCATTCCTCTTGACCAGTTTGAGATAGCAATTAAACCAGGCCAGAAATGGGGACTGAATTTCAGGCGTAAACAGAAAAGATTTAACAGTTCAGCTGACTGGCAAGTTCCAATAACTTATGACCCAGAAACATACGGGTTTCTGATTATGAAATAATCGGATAAAAAAAGAAGGAATTGGTGTCTATGACAAGACTTATAGCCAACTCGAAAATTGACAAATGCTACAAAATAATATGGTCATGCACTAGACACTAAAGACGTATATGCTTCATCTATGGAAAAATTGCAGTTTATTTTCTGAAAAAATGGGCACATAATAATATGTGCCATGCGCTAGATACTAAACAGTAGGCAGGTTGACAAACAGCAGATTCTTTATAGCTTTTTGAACACTTTTATTTAGATTTCCTTCTGTCTTTTCCGGATCTTCTATTACGACCCTTTCTGCGTTCAGGTCCTTTGTAATTGGGATCCTCAAACTTCCTTCGGTCTACTTTTGATCTTCGTTCTTTTCCGGAACGCTGCTCTTTTTTTCTCATAAAATTTTTCTCTCCTTTCAATCAAACACACCGAAATATAAGATAGCCTATGATCCGTAATTCAATACTCTAACTATATTATATACTATAAAAATAATAGATTGTCAAGAAATATTTCGCGGTGTGTATTTTGCCCAAAGGAAGCTGCATTACCAAATTTATGCATAATTCACATGAAGAAGTCTGCAATGCCCCCTTGACAGTCTTAAATTTGCAAATAAACTCTTTATATATTAATAAATATTTTCAATTAATAGAAAGGAGGAAAAAAATCAATGTTACGAGATTACCCAAAAGAAGTTATCTTGAAAAGTGGAGAAAAAGTCATTCTCCGTCCTATGGTCAGGGAAGATGAGCAGAAATTACTCGAATTCTTCTTAAGACTTCCTGAAGAAGATAGGCTATTCTTAAAAAATGATGTTACAGACCCTAAGGTTATTGAATCATGGGCCCGCAATTTGAACTACGAACATGTGATTCCAATATTAGCGGAAATAGGTGGTAGGATTATAGGTGATGCCACATTACATAAAAGAACTACAGAAGAGCCCCCAACTATAGGAGAGATTCGTCTTGTGACGGATAGGGACTTTCGCCGCCGCGGATTAGGCACCATGTTAGCAAAGGAGGTCTATTATCTGGCACTAAGTTTAAAATTGAACAGACTTGTTGCAGAGGTAGTTGAAGACCAGCATGCAGTGATAAAAACATTTAAATCTCTTGGCTTTCGACATGAAACAACTTTAAAGGATCGAGCAATTGATCTTCATGGAATAAAACACAATCTTGTTGTAATGACCGAAGATGTTGATGCTTTATGGAAAACGATCGAGGACCTCATACGCAAGGACACTGCACATTATTCAAGAGAATAGGTACTTA
>SOIY01000117.1 GCA_004376785.1 Candidatus Stahliibacteriota bacterium
AAAATTGGTTCTAATATTGCCGGTTTGGTTGAGGATGGTTCAACCCTTCAATTGGGTATTGGCGGTATCCCTAATGCAGCATTAAAGGCGATGTTTGACAAAAAAGATATTGGTATTCACACTGAGATGGTTTCAGATAGTATAATTGAGGCGATCGACGCAGGCGTGATAACCGGGGCAAAAAAGACTCTCCATCCTGGTAAAATCATAGCTACTTTTTATCTCGGCACAAAGAACCTATATGATTCAATAGATAATAACCCTATTTTTGAAACTCATCCTACAGAGTATACTAATCATCCTTATATTATTGGACAGAATGAAAAAATGGCAGCGATTAACTCCGCAATTGAAGTAGATTTAACCGGTCAGGTCTGTTCAGATTCTATTGGAACTAAGATTTACTCAGGCTTTGGAGGTCAGGTCGACTTTATTCGTGGTGCAGCTCAGTCAAAAGGTGGAAAGCCGATAATTGCATTACCTTCTGTTGCTAAAGGTGGGAAAATTTCAAAAATTGTTTCGACCTTACAAACTGGTGCTGGTGTTGTAACAACAAGGGCAGATGTTCATTATGTCGTGACTGAATATGGTGTTGCCTATCTGCATGGTAAAAACTTACGCCAGCGTGCTGAAGCACTTATCAATATTGCACACCCTGATTTCCGACAAATGCTCGAACAAGAAGCAAAGAAGAGGAAATTATTATGAGAGTAGACAGTAGTCAGTAGACAGTAGTTAGTATGTAATGAAATTTAAAAAGATTAAAAGTATAAACGATTTTATTGTTTATCAAAAGGCAATGATATTGTTCAAAAATTTTATGGAAGAGGATTTACCAATTCTCGAAAAAAGATTTGCAGGCAGAGAGCTGGCTAGACAGCAAGTTAGGAGTTTAGATTCAATCTGTTCGAATATGGAAGAAGGCTATGGAAGGAAAGCTGGGAAAGAACTTAAACATTTCTTCAGAATTTCACGGGGTTCAACTGGAGAAAGTAAAGGGAGGTATATAAGATGCAAGAACCTTCTGCCAAAAAAGACTGTTGAGAAACGGGTAAATCAATTGGATGAAATTCAAGCTATGCTTTATTCATTGATTGCCAAATTGAGGGATTAGGTTAATGTTTGCTATTGTTTGTATAATTATAATTACTGACTACTATCTACTGTCTACTGACTACTTTTAAAATTATGAAACTAGATCACATCGCAATTGCAGTTAAAAGTATAGAGGAGCGGCTCAAGATATGGCAGCATGTCCTTAATCTTAAATTAGAATTTATTAAGGATGTGCCAGACCAAAAGGTTAAAGTAGCAGTATTGAATATTAATGGGCAGCACATCGAATTATTAGAACCTTTGGAAGAAACGAGCACAATAAGTAAATTTATAGAAAAAAAAGGTGAGGGTTTACACCATCTTTGTTTTGAGGTTGAAAATATTGAAAGCATGCTTCTTAATATGAAAAAGCAGGGTATAAAACTGATTGACGAAGTGCCGAAAATTGGTGCATCAGGAAAAAAGATCGCTTTTATACACCCAAAAGATATGGGAGGAGTTTTGATTGAGTTGTCACAGAAATAAATTTATGAAATACAGGCTAAGTTTACAGTTGTTGGGCATCGCTGCTCGCCCCGTGAAATACAGGAAATTGTATGTTCGATCACATTAATTCTGTTGTTGAACCTATATTCTTGCTCAATCACAAGTCCTTTTCAATTATTTCACAGGGCTCGTATGGTTAGACGTTTATCGGCGTAGTTATATTTTTCTTGACCCATATAACGATGTCCTTGAACGACACTGGTTGCTATACCGTAAAACGAATAACGATGCCTTCTCCCAAATTATTATTTGTGATTTGGTATTTGTATTTTGAAATTTATCTCTAGAAGGAGGAATAATGAATATTGAGACAAAAATCGTGCATGGTGGACAACATCCTGACAAAATGACCGGTGCTATTGCACCGCCAATTTATCAGACATCTACTTTTGCATTCAGAGATGCTGATCATGGAGCGCGAGTTTTTAGTGGTGAAGAAAAAGGGTATATTTATACACGCCTCGGCAATCCAACTATCGACCTTTTGGCAAGTAAAATTGCATTATTAGAATCGACCGAGGCAGGGATGATATTTTCCTCAGGGCTTTCAGCAATATTCAATGTTGTAGCAACTACTGCGAAAACAGGTGAGCATATTGTCTCTGATAATACGATTTATGGTGGTACATTTGCCTTATTCAAGAATGTTTTGCCACGGTTCGGTATTGAAACCACATTTATTAATGCTACAAATATAAGTGAAGTGACTGCGGCACTTAGAGAAAATACTAAATTGATTTTTATAGAGACACCAGCCAATCCTACGTTAAAAATTATTGACATTGCTCAATGTGCGAAAATCGCCCGCGATAAAAATATACCTTTGTGTGTTGATAATACATTTGCCACGCCATATTTACAAAGGCCGATTGAACAGGGTGCAGATATTGCTCTTCATTCATTGACAAAATATTTTGGTGGTCATGGTGATATTATTGGTGGTGCAGTTGCTGGCAAGAAGGAGTTCATTAAAGAGTTATGGGAGATTGGTAAGGAGATTGGTGGTTCAAATTCGCCATTTAATGCCTGGCTTGTTTTGAGGGGGTTGAAAACATTAGCAGTTCGAATGGAAAAGCATTGTGATAATGCAATGGAAATTGCCGAGTATCTATCCAAACATAATAAGGTTGAAAAAGTATACTATCCTGGACTGCCTACGCATCCTGGACATGACTTAGCAAAGAAACAGATGAGTAAATTCGGCGGAATGATTGGATTCGATGTAAAGGGCGGAAAAGAGGCAGGTAAAATAGTTATGGATTCAGTTAAGTTATGTATTATAGCGGTTAGCCTTGGCGATGTTGATACTTTGATTGAACATCCTGCTTCAATGACACATTCTACATACAGTGATGAAGAATTGTTAAAGTGCGGTATCAAATCTGGATATATTAGAATATCTGTTGGGCTTGAAAATGCTGCGGATCTTATTGCAGATTTAGAACAAGCCCTTTCCAAGATATGATCTTGGAAAGGAAGATTCAGACAGATGTATGCAGATGCAGACGGATACTTTATCCGTATGAATCTGTTTGAATCCGTTTACATCTATTTTTCCGAAGGAAAAAGGGGGTTTAATGATTGGAATTGTTGGCTATGGATCATATTTACCAAGATACAGGATTAAGGTTGAGGATATTGCCCATCAATGGGGCAGGGATCCTGAGACGATTAAAAAAGGGTTGTTGCTTAAGGAAAAGACAGTTCCAGGCTTGGACGAAGATACCATAACAATTTCTGTCGAGGCAGCAAAGAATGCATTGAGAAGAGCTGGTATTAATCCTGGTGATATTGGTGCCCTTTATATTGGTTCAGAATCGCATCCTTATGCTGTAAAACCATCCGGGACTGTAGTAGCTGAAGCATTAGGTGTTGTCTCTGACGTTCATATTGCTGATTATGAATTTGCTTGTAAGGCAGGAACTGAGGCAATGTTTGTTGCATACGGTTTAGTGAAGGCCGATCTGGTAAAATATGCTATGGGTATTGGTGCTGATACTTCACAGGGCGCACCAGGTGATGCCCTGGAATTCTCTGCTTCGGCTGGTGGTTCGGCATTCATATTTGGAAAAGAGGGTGTTGTAGCTGAGGTTCTCGATACATTTTCTTATACTACTGACACACCAGATTTCTGGAGAAGGGAAGGTGCATTTTATCCACTCCATGGTGGTAGATTTACTGGAATACCTGCATACTTTAAACATGTTCTGGGTGCTGGTAAGACAATTCTGGAAAGAAGCGGTTATAAGCCATCAGATTTTGCCTATGCAATTTTTCATATGCCCAATGGAAAGTTTCCTTTAACTGCAGGTAAAAAATTAGGGTTTACAAAGGAACAGATGAAGCCTGGTTGGATTGTGCCATTAATGGGTAACACCTATTCAGGATCGTCACCTACGGGATTTTCTGCGACGCTTGATGTTGCCAAGCCAGGTGATTTGATACTGCTGGTTTCTTTTGGCTCAGGAGCAGGCAGTGATGCATTCATATTTAAAATGACTGATCGAATTAACAAAGTAAGAGATAAGGCAGAAAAGCTAAAAAGTATGCTCGAGAATAATCGTATCTACCTTGACTACGGTCAATATGCGAAGTATCGAGGTAAGATCATAATGAATGA
>SOIY01000193.1 GCA_004376785.1 Candidatus Stahliibacteriota bacterium
TAAACACCGGGTTCCTCATAAACCTACAAAAGTACACAGGAATAAGAAAAAATATTCTCGCAAGGGTAAAACTAAAAACAAAATTATAAAAGAAATTTCATCAGAAACTGAAAAAAAGGAAGACCAAGATGGCTAAAAAATTAGATCAGATTATTGTGGTTGATGTAGAATCAACCTGCTGGCAAGGGAAACCGCCGGCCGGGCAGAAAAGCGAAATAATAGAAATTGGCATTTGCCCCGTGGATGTTGCTTCAGGACAGAAGTTAGGAAAAGAAAGTATCTTCGTAAAACCCACTCGTTCAACCGTTAGCGAATTCTGCACAAAACTTACTAGTTTAACACAAGAACAGGTTGAAAAAGGGATTGAATTTAAAGATGCTTGTTCTATTTTAGAAAAGAAATATTTTACTAAAGATCGGGTTTGGGCAAGTTACGGTGATTATGATAGACGACAGTTTGAAAGACAGTGCCAATCTCGCAATATAAGGTATCCTTATGGCCCGACCCATATAAACGTAAAGAATCTTTTTGCAGTAATTTATGCATTGCCACATGAGGTTGGCATGGCAGAGGCGATGGATCTACTAAATCTCCAACTTGCAGGCATTCACCATCGAGCAGGAGATGATGCATGGAATATAGCATGTATTTTGTCAAAATTATTATTTCAATTAAGAAATAAAAATAGTATACAGGAAAATCAATGAAAGTGATATTTGTGACGGATTTACATGGAGATAAATGGAAGTATGAACGGTTGTTAAAGGTAGCAAAATCTACTAAGGCTAACCTGGTTATAAATGGCGGTGACATGCTGCCTACAGAAGGTGATTTATTCAAACAAGGAGAATTTATTACCACATATCTTGAAAGTCATTTCTCGCAGTTCGAAGCCGCAGGTATTTATTACCTTTGTTACCTGGGAAATGATGACCTGAAGATATTTGATGAGTTATTTGAAAAAACTTGTAAAAAGTTTTCTTTTGTTGTACCTTTAGCTCAGCAGAAGTTTGAAATCGATAATTACGAATTCATCGGATTCAATCTGATCGTCGATTACCCATTTCAATTAAAGGATAGGTGCAGGCAAGATACACATGGCTCGATGTTTCGGAAACAACATGGCACTGGGCTATTGTCATCTCAAGACGGGTGGCAGGAAATCGTTGATTGGTTTTCCTATGTAAACAGTCTTCCAACAATCGCAGATGAACTGAGCAAATTAGTAATCCCTAACAACATGGCAAATTGTGTTTATGCAATTCATATGCCTCCATACAGATTAGGACTCGATAAGTGCAATAATGGCAGAAACGTGGGTTCAAAAGCAATCTACGATTTCTTAATGAAAAATCAGCCAAAATTTGCACTTCATGGACATATTCATGAATCTCCTGAAGTTTCAGGCCAATGGTATGCAAAGTTAGGCAATACTATATGTATTCAACCGGGGCAACTTGATAAATTTACCTATGTTATAATTGATCTATCTACAATGAAAATTAACAGAATCAATCGGTAGTTTTATTTTATCTTCTTAACACACTTTTGTGCAGCCATAATAGCACCTGGCACACCGCCAATCTGCACTGCCCAGCATGAACCAATATAAAGATTTTTAACCGGTGTCGTAACTGTAGTACTCATAATCGTCTTATGAAATTTTTTGCGCGGATTCCAGCTCCAGGCAGACGTTGCACCATCAGTGTTGTGCGTAAACCGTTTATAGGTCAACGGGGTTGCGGCATCATCAAACTCAATATATTTTTTTAAATTGGGAATGACTACACACGCTTTTTCAATCAATGCATTCTTTGCCCTGTTCTTCAATCGCTTGTAAGTCTCCCTATCGCCTCCTCCCCAGTTGTTCATCCATTTGTAGGGTGTCATAGTTTGAATCATTAATGAAGACTTGCCTTCAGGAGCAAGTTCGGCATTCATGAGTGAAGGCGAATAGAGCGTTATTGCAGTTTTTTCAAAATAGTTCTCATCATTGGAATTATGAATATCTGCATTCGGGTTGCCACTAAAATAGTATACATGAGGTATTTTTAAATACTCTTTCATTTTTTCCTGTGGAAGATTCAATCCGAGATAGACCGTGAAAAAACCCTCAGACACTGAAGCTTTTTCGATCTTCTCTTTGGTCTGCTGAGGAATAAGTGTCTTGTCGTCTAAGAGCTTAAGGAATGTCTTTTTGTAGTCACTGGCAGAAATCACATAATCTGCTTTGTAGTCTTTACCATTACTGCTAACACCAACAACTGCACTGTTCTTTGTGATTATCTTATCGACCCTGGATTTCAGCCTCAGCTCACCGCCCAGGCTCTTGAAATTTTCAGCAAGTGCATCTGCCCAGGATTGCATACCGGTCTTCACGGTCCAGTAGTCTTCCAAAAAAGACAATATTGCACCACCAAGAATCGCAGCACTCATATCCGGATATCCAATGTCCTTAAGCAATTGATAGAGTTTGGAATCTCTATCAAAGAACATCGCGGTAAATTCTGACACTGTTGTCTTATCATACTTCTTGAATATGCTCATGATTTTTGCCAATTTAAAAGGAAAGGCGATAGCTTCAAAAACATTACCTGGTTTGTGCATGGAAAGCATTGCCTTGCACATCTTGTCGATCTCAGCAAAATATCTTGTAAGTCTTTCCTTTTCTGATGGATATGCTTCAAGTAGCGCTTTTTTCAAATCACTGAATGAATGGGTTATGCAATCAAAATCTGCAGACACCCACCGTCCATACTGTTTAGTAAACTGGATATTATCATAAACCCCGATATCTTTCATTATCTGAAACACGGCTTTGGATGATTCAAAGGAAAGGGTGCCACTCTCAAAGTAAAAACCTTTTCTCCAGAACCCAGCTGTATATCCGCCAGGTGTAACGTGAGATTCAAATATTGTAACTTTGTGGCCTTTTTTAGCCAACAGATTACCGGCAACAAGACCACCCATACCAGAACCAATTATTATGATGTTTCGCATATCATACTCCTATCATTGAAGATAAACATTAGATGCTCCTTGTTGAGGTAATTATATGCAAACTGGTCTGTTATGTCAAGAAACGAATATATTAACAAAGAGGAGGAGGCACACCGTGCCTCCTCCTCGCATTAAGTACTGTGTAAAAGTGGAAAACAGCGTTACTTGACTATTATCAATTCAACCCTTCGGTTTTTAGTCATTCCTTCAGGAGTATCGTTCGAGGCAACAGGTCGTGATTCACCATAGCCTTTTGTAATCAGTCTTGAGGTCTCGATCTTGTGTTCGGTAACCAGATAGTTTTTAACTGCTCCAGCTCTTCGCTCTGACAAGTCAATGTTGTATTCTTCGCTGTTCCGGTTATCTGTATATCCTTGTAATTCGACAGTGATATCAGGGTTTTCAGCCAGAACCTTCTTGATCATAACTGCTGCTTTATCAAGTGTTTCATGAGATTCAGGCTTTAACTCAGCTTTGTTAGTTTCAAAATAGATTACGAATTCCTTTTTAACCAAAGCAACCTCAAGTTCCAATGTTTTGTCAGGTTTGATGATGATTTCTCTTTCATATGGAAAATAATCTTCAGCAATCACGACAATTCCATAAGTACCCGGGTCAAGATTTTTCTCAAATTTCTCAGTAACGGTTTCAGTGACAACATCACCAATACTGACTTCTGCAAATATCGGTTTTTGGCTTTCCAAATCAATAATTCTTAAAATTAAAGTTCCTTCTTCGGCAAGCGGATCAAGATCAATATCTAAAGGGATAGTTTCTCCTGCCTTCACAAGTAAATCTGTGCTATAGGATTGATAGCCGCTTGCACTGGCAGTCAGTTCGTACACACCGGGTTCAATATTGTTAAATGCATAGAAACCATCCGCATCGCTCACTTCTGAAACAACCAATTCATCAGCTCGGTATAAACCAATATTGGCTGCGAGTGGTTCATCTGTTTTTCTGTCTCTTACAACACCACTGATATTACCAACTGTTGGTTTTTCTGGCTTGAAGTTATGGCAATATGATATACCGATGATCCCTGCCCATGCGGGTGCAACACCCCAGCCAGTCGTTATATTTGTACTGTCAGTTATCGCAGTTGGAAAGTCTTTTTCATTTTCGCCTTCCCAGCCACGAATATCCACGGCAAGGTCAATATTAAAATTACCCGGTCTGATGCTGATACCTGGTGTTATGAAAACAGGGTTTGGTCCGAACACTGGATCATCAGTGATCGTGAAAAACTTATCTTCACCATTAAAGTCAAGCCCACCGAGTTCGATAAAAGGAACTACAGTACCGAGATCCCAACTGAATGCGGCGCGGTAAATCGTATAGTTATTGCGCCAGCCCCACTCAGAATCGTTTTTGTTTCTGTCTACATAACCGAGATTCAAATCAATGGTCATCTGTTTATATTTTATTGTAAACAACGCAACCACACCCATGTCTATTGCACCGCTTGAGAAATATCTGAACACGCCACCGTCATTACCCAGGGCATCACCAAAAAATGGGTAGTTTTTGTCCTCAAGGTCAGTGGAGCGATCTTTTCCAGTGGGGAACGTTACAAGTGCATCAAGACCGTATTTGATATTATCGCTGCCCAAACTCAATTTTAGGTCAATTCTTGTATCACCCATTCCCATGCTGGCTCTGGTATAATTTGTGTCAGTGTAGTCAATGCAATCACGATAATAAGAACTTGCCACGTTGAATGAGAAGTTATCAGTCACTGCATAACCAAGTCCGAAGTACAGATTGCCTCCTTTGTGACTGGCTTCTCCTATTTGCTCACCCAATACAGCAACATCTCTTGTTTCACCAAAGCCTCTGAACCAGAACCCAAGATGAAAATGGCCAGCAGAGCCATTGTCTGCTGACATTGTTCTGAAGAGACCTTGCGATCCTTCTATATTAGGATGCGCAAAAACACATGATGCAACCATCATTAGCACAACAACTGTACTAATTTTCATTCATACCTCCTTGTTTTGTTATTGTAACCCTTCCTGTATTTCCCCGCCATCAGATTTCAAAACCACGCTTATAATTTAAGTTTAAACCACCCTCCTATTGTGAATTATTTAGTATACATATTTTGGGAGAGAAGTCAATTACTAAATTCTTCATATATGTTCGAAGTACAAATGAAGGTAATATGGGTAATATGGGGTTCCCAACCCCAGCTTTCTCGACTTTAATATAGAAAAACAGTACTTGGAATATTTTTAAGGGCCCCGACTGAAAGGAGAAGAAGGATAGAGTAATTACTTTTTTCTTCACACACACCTTTCCTCCGAGGCCCTTGATAAAATTCAAGAAACATCACTCAAATATTTTTATTTTATTATAGTAATGGATTGTGAAAAATTTGTGAAATTAAGAGGGTGTTTTAAATTATACTATTTATTCTTGTTTTAAATATTTTATTATCTCTTCAATTCATACCAATTTTTTAGCACTAACATAATGTTTGTCACGGAATTGATAATAAAGAGATACAAAAAGTTGAGTTAGTTTTTTTAATTCTGTATCTTTTTTCACAAATTCATCCTGGATATAGATTAATGCAGTTGATACAATTATTTTGTCTTTAAACGCCTCAACAGAATCTAATTCGCCTTTTTTCGTCATTTTAACAAGATTATCAAGACTAATAAGAACAATACGAAACTGTTCTCGGTATTTATTGGGATTTGGATTGCTTGCCCTTGCTTTTCTTATTGCCTGCATAGCTTCAATTATTGAAATCTCAAAAATTGTGTATTCTCTCATGATTAAAGTCATATCTTTTTTGGAAACGCTGTATGGTTGCCATTCAATATTGAAAATACGATCTTGTTCGTACTGGCCATAAGCAGTAGCCAAAAAAATCACATAATCTTTCAGTCCTTTGGATAATTGATCCTTTAATGGTCCTTGCAGCCATTTTAATATCATTCCAGTACGAACATGTTCCATCAATTTTTCTAATGTAGGTTTTCTTGATTGTTTTAAAGTTTCTTCTAAAAGTTCAAGGTCTTTATCAGTTATTTTAACGCCACTGTGTAGTTGCGTTTTAAGATAATCATAGAGTTTACCGGCTCTAAATTTCTGAATTTGGTCTGAAAAACCAACATAGGTACGTTCGATAAAAGCCTGAATTAGTTTAAGTTCAAATTTTAATTTTTGTGGGATATACGAAATAGAAAGAAGAAATTTGAAATAAGCAATAAAATTTCCAATATCACGCAGTATTATATGTTCTTCGACTGTAGATTTAATTTTCTCATAGAGTATATCAATCATCTTCTCAGCGGAAGTTTCTTTTAATATAAATGCGAGTATTTTCTCTAAGTTTTCCAGATGTGTAACCATTACTACAATTTTATGTAGGAAATAAAGGAAGGCAAGATAACGAGGACAAATACTTTCTTACTTCCTTACCCATAATCTATTCTTCGTATCGATAGGGAAGATAACGAGGTTGCCACATCGCATTTTTAATCAACTCACTAAGTTTTTCATCGGACAATCTCACTCCTAAACCAGAATCCCGTGCTTCTTGTGCCACTGCAATAGCCACATTTTCTGAAACCTTTCTTATATCTTTAATGTCTGGAAGCAAAAACCCCTGAGAAGCATCCTGAGAAGAAACTAAAGAAACAAGGGCTTTGGCTGCGGCAATGAACATCTTATCAGTTATCTGTGAGGTCATCGAAACTATGGCTCCGAGCCCGACCCCAGGAAAAATATACATGTTATTACATTGTGATACTTTCTTCTCAACATTGTTTATCTTTACAGGTGGAAATGGACTACCTGTGGCGATCATACATCTGCCGTTTGTAGCTTTAACTACTTGCTCTGGCGTGCATTCACTTTTTATAGTAGGATTTGAAAGAGCAAGGATAATAGGTGTTGCAGTATTCTTTGCCATTTGAGAAAGAACATCCTCATCAAAAGCATCTTTCACACCAGACACACCTATGATTACACTTGCCCGGGCATTTATTACTGTATCAAAAAGCGTAACTCTGCCTTCCTGTCTAAGTTTCCACCCGGATACCACATTCTGTTTACGCATAAAAGATTTCTGATACTCATTAAGATTCATGCCTTCAAGGATTAATCCATCTTTATCTATTGGATATATTCTTTCCTTTGCCTCAGATATCGAAAGTCCTTCTTCGATCATACCCTGAATGAGTGTACTTGCAATACCATAACCTGCCTGGCCAAATCCAAAAATTACATATTGTTGATCTTTTAATTTTTCATTTTTTCCATAAACAGCAGAATGAATGACCGCAAGGGTCACTGCGCCGGTTCCCTGCATATCATCATTAAACGAACATGTGCGTTCACGGTATCTATTTAATGTTCGCAGGGCATTATGTTTACCAAAATCCTCCCACTGCAAGAGTGCATGAGGGAAACATCTTTTCACGCCCTTAACAAATTCTTCAACCACATTATCGTACTCATCACCAATGAGCCTTTTATGTTTTAATCCAAGGTAAAGCGGATCACTGAGCAGTTCTTCATTATTTGTACCTACATCAAGAAGGATCGGCAAACACAAAGCTGGATGCAAACCAGCACCAACAACATAGAGACTCGTTTTGCCCACAGGAATGGCCATACCACCAACGCCCTGGTCACCTAATCCCAATATTCTCTCACCATCAGTTACAACAATCAAATTTATATTTGAAAAAGGGGCATTTGATAATATGCGGTCAATAAAAGAAATATTATTTGCTGAGATATAAAGTCCCCTTGGCCTGCGAAATAAATGACTAAAGGTCTTGGCTGCCTCACCAACAGTTGGAGTATACACAATCGGCAGCATCTCCTCTGCATTGTCCAGAACAAGACGATAAAACAGCGTTTCATTGCGATCCAATAGGCTGAGCAGATATATGTATTTTTCTACAGGTGTTGTCTTTTTTGAATAATTTTCATAAACCCTGCGGACCTGCTGCTCCATGGTCGAGATGTGTTGAGGAAAAATGCCATGAAGATCAAGTTGTTCCCTTTCCTGTTCAGTAAAAGCCGAGCCTTTATTGTAAATGGGATTATTAACAAGCAGATGTCCCTTAATAGGGACTTCAATGTATTTTTCTCCTGTTAAAGGATCTAATTGAACTGAAAATTTCCTCATTCATTCCTCCTCTGTTACATAAAGACGCTATACGTCTTACGCTCTACGCCTTTTTAATCCTATTCTACTTTAAACAAAATCTACTGATTGTCAACACCAAGAACGTTTTTATATTTTAAATTGTAGATTTCAAATTGCAAATTGATTGAAATAAATTATTGACTTTCACAAAACACATAGTATAATAACATCATGGATAAATTTGCCTTCATCATTGGTATAATTGGTTTATTGCTTCTTGTTATTTCCCTGGTTATACTCATATGCGCAATTGTAAACATAATAAAAAGAAGAATGAAACTAAAAAAATTTCTGTCTTCTTTTATCATATTCCTGATAACCTTTGCATTTGCTACTTCCTTTATATATCTATCCCTTTTTCTGCAAACATTCTCAAGGTACACGCATGAAGAAAAAATCGGCTGGGTCTATGCCGACACTGCAGACGAAAGTATAAAAATGACCTTTTTTAACGAAAAAAGGAATAGAATGTACTGGTTCGACCTCACTGGGGATCAGTGGATGGTTGAAGGATACTTTTTGAGATGGAGTCTTGCCTTAAGATGGATGGGAGCTGGGTCTTATTACAGGGTTACAAGATTCTCAGGAAGATGGGAAAAACCAGAGGAAAAAACAACATCAGTGTATCAAATTCATCCTGAGAAAAAATTATGGAAGTTTCTTTTAAAACACGGTGAAAAAATACCGTTTGTTGATGCAGCTTATGGAATAGGAGCATTTCAATATCCTCGTCAGGATACGTTTTATCTTTACATCAATGATACAGGGTTTATTTTGAGAACCCGGTGAACGTATATTCATAAATCATAACGCAATAGATCAAATAAATATATTTAAGGGGCAAAACCAATATCAGATAACTGATCACAGATTACGGATGGCAACATGCCCCGCTACGCGAAATTACCAATGATAAGAGACTTGAAATCTTAAGCTGAAGTAATATAATAATAATAATGGAAATATTAAAATTATGCCTGATCTTTGTATGCAGTGATTTTCCGATCTGTGATCATGAGGATTTTCAATATAATCCGAGTGTTATATTTGTTGACAGCCTTTATTATGTCTTCTGGTCGGATTTCCGATATTCAGCATCAATCTATGCTGCCAGAGTAAAACCTGATGGAACAGTGATTGACACTTCAGGACAATTCCTCTACCACGGTTATCCCATTTCTGGTGCCCGTGCGGCTTATGATAACCAGAATTTCTTAGCTGTTTTCCGGGACGGTTGTTGAGCCATTGGTAATGTAATGGGAGTGCGTGCCACTCCAGAGTTAGAAATACTACATTCATTTCCAATAAAAGCTGATAGTTTGGTTGCACAAGATCCAGATATTGCATTTGACGGCGGAAACTTTATGGTTGTTTGGTCTGAAGGGGGTTTTCCAGGTGAGCACAAAGTCAAAGCCGCCAGAGTGACAACCGAAGGAGTTGTCCTCGATTCCGGAACTTTATTTGGTATGGGGGCATACATGGAGTACAAGCCAGTTATCGATTTTGACGGAGACCGATATCTGACTGTCTGGTACAACTACAATGGTGTCCCATATGGTGTGTTTGGTAGATTTATTAATATTCAATGTGAGCCAGAAGGTCGTGAATTCGCGATACGGTTATCAGATATCAGTTATGCTTTTGAACCGGATATAGCATTTGGTAATGAATCATATCTCGTTGTGTGGCAAGAACTATCACTTCAATATGATGACAATGTTTATGGTCAAATTGTTTCAATGACAGGCGAATTGATCGGCGATGTTATACCTATTGCCACTACTTCTGAATATCAATCTTATCCAAGAATAGGCACGGGAACCTTGCATTATCTGGTGGTTTGGGAGCAGGAAAGTAAAATATATGGTCAATGGGTTTCTATGTCAGGAGAGCTGATTGGCAAAAATTTCGCGATTTCTGATTCCTGTTATTATAATCGTGGCAATCCTGATATTGCTTTTGGCAATAATAATTGTCTTTGCACCTGGAAGGAATATCATACTGATAATAATGATATCTATGGTAATTTAGACATCCTTATGCAGATTAAAGAAGAACAAGTAAAACCAGTTAAAAATTATCATGGCGTTTCAACAATAATCAACGGTCCATTATTTTTACCCAAAGGCAAAAACTTCAGGGTCTTTGATATTACAGGAAGAAGAGTTGAAGTTAATCACCTTTCACCCGGAATATACTTTGTCGAGATAGACGGTACGATAAAACAGAAGGTAGTTAAGATTCGTTGAAATGACTAAATCTGTGGATATCTATGTAATCTGCGTCTTTTATCTGTGCCTGCCCCGTTAATTGTCAAATGTACGGGGTAATCTGTGCTTTCATCCCCTGATCTCCTGATCCCCTGATATCCTATCATTGTTCTCCCATTCTCCTTGTCTCCGTTTCTCCCATTCTTCTTATTATCTGGGTAATCATTTACGAAGCAAATAAAACAAGCCTCTTTATTATTTGACCTTCATTAAATCGTCAATTTTATCAATTATCTCGGCATAAGGATTATAAACCGTTAATGAAATTTTTTGATTGTCTGCTTCGAATATAAGAACATGCTCCTGCGAAGAAAAATAATAGTAATGGTTATCTGATTTGCCTTTCCAATAACTGTTCCAGGGCGTTTTCTCTTCTGAATAGTAAGGTGCGCCAGCATCACCAGCTGAAAAATACCAGGTTGGATATTTCAAATCACTATAGCATGAGTATTCTTCTCCCTCATCCCCGAGTTTTCCATTATTATTCTTATCATCCTTTTTCATATGGCCAATAGGAACATTTTTATCTATCAACACCTTACTATAGGAATGTTCATCTGCACCCAGGACTGCGGCAACTTTTTTGCAGCGCGATATGGCTTTTACAAGTTCATTTCTGATTTCGATTATCCCTTTTTTCTCAGGTTGCAATTTTTTTGTCTTTGTATTATATATATAAGCACGTACAGTATTATTTCCTTCATACCACATCGCATCGTCAATATGTCCGCCGTTCGGGAAAACTGGTTCCTGAGCAAAGAGGATCACATATTTAACAGTCTTGTCATTATCTGCCTTTTTCAACTCCTGTTTTATCCAGTCTAACTGATCCTCCATAATGTATCCTTCAGGACAACCACCAAATTTTTGAGTATTATATGATACCCAGTAATTATTATTAAAAGCAATAACTTTTACTAAACCGTACTGGAATGAATAAACATTTTCCTTATAAGAAGGCAGTCTTGCATCTTCTGTTTCAGGTCCATTAAGCGGGTGTACAAATTCCTGAGCAAATACTGCTTCAGAACTTTCAGTATCATAGGGCCAGCGGTCGAGTGTTATACCGTAACGAGAACCATCATCATATACACGCACCAGGGCTTCGTGGTTTCCCATACCTGCGTAAATTGGACGCTCATGGAAAAATCCAGCTACAGTCTGCTTCCAGAAATAGAACTGATTTACAAAATCCTTTTTTACTGTTGTGTAACCATTTATTAAATCACCACCGACAAGAAAAAAATCAGCTCCCCCAAGAAATGCAAGATTCATAATTTTTTCTAATGTCTTACGGTTAACTCCCATGAAATTATATTCACCACCGCCAAGACCTTCACGGCTGTCTCCAATATAGGCAAAGCATACAGTTTCTTTACCAGGAAACGGTGCTGATCTAAAAGAATATATCTTGGTTTTCATATTTTCTATCTGTATGTAATAATTATATTTTTTATCAGGCTTCAAACCGGTTATTTTTATTTCATGACGGGTCAATGGAATTGAATCAGTAAATATTTTATCATGATTCACTATAACCTGCGCCTTTACTGGTATATCTGTTCGAAATGATACTATTATTGTCGTAGGATCATTGCTCGTTATCATGTTAACGAACGGTCCCTCGATGATTGATGGCTTCTTTATGTATATGCTATCTTCTTTTTTAAAAAAGACATATGTATCATAAATCCCAAGTTTCTTATCTATTGTATCAGTTTCGAGATGCAATGTTATCCGGACAACAATCTGCCCCTCACTCACCCAATCTTCGCTATTATGAGATGGCTGCAACAAATAGTCAACCATCAAGCTCCCTTTTCCTTTTTGTATCCGGGAAAACCTGCGAAATCTGTGGTATGTATAGTCAACTTCTTTCGATTCAAATGGGAAAGGTCCTACTTCAATACTACCGTACACCTGATTTGGATCTATTGTTGTACCATCGAGCAAGATAGTGATACCATTCATATCAAACAGTAAACCATTTTCAGAACTGTCTTTGATACAGGAAAGTATCTGGTCTATACTCAACATGTTCCTCACACCATCAAAAGCAAGTTCTGGATAATTCTCTTGTGCCGGGTCTTTCACTGGTAATTCACTTTTTCCCAAACTTTGAGCAAATGCTCCAGTGTTAATGATAAAGGCGCTACCAAATAAAAAACAGATAATAACTATAAATAGGTTATGTTTGTTAATATTCCTAATTTTCAGCCTTAGTGCCGATTTGGATATCGTGTAGATTATCTGCAATAACATAGATCTTTCCGTTATTTGTTTCGGGATCAACCGGTTTAATAAAAAAACCATTAAAATTTTTACTATAATCAAAACTCATACCTCTAATTACCTCGCCATCAGAGAATTCAACCTTGATCTTTAGTCCTCGCAGGTTAGAAGTATCAACCTCATCAAATTTTTTCTTCTCTACATAAGTTCTATTTCCCTCGAGTGTCCTGACAAAGAATATCGCCTTCAAGTCAGTGCAGTTAATTTCATAAACACTTTCCCTTCCTTCTTCCTTGATAGATGTCAGGTGGAATGTATCCCTTGCAGGTATGAAGTCAGTGGTATAACCTTTAACTAATCTTCCATCCTTAAAATGGACAACAATTCGATGGGGTTTATTTTTTTTCTTATGACGCATATCAATGTTTCTCTTAAACATATCATATAGTATACAAATTTGCGCGATTGTCAAGCAGATGAATGTATTTAGGTATTATCCTCTTCGCTTTATGCTCTATATTTCCCCTGGTGCCTAGCACATACTTTTGTTAAGAGTCATTAAGTCACTATGTCACTAAGTAATTAAAGACGTTCAGAACATTTAAATCGCTATAAGCGTTTGGATCGCCCCGCTGTTCTGTCGAACTACCCCGTACGCTGTCGCTACGGGGCAGGCGGGATAAATTTGTTTGGTTTATCTTCAGCGAAGCGTGTCTTCAATCCGCC
>SOIY01000097.1 GCA_004376785.1 Candidatus Stahliibacteriota bacterium
TTTATAATATTGTAACGATACCTTGTCTTTATCAATCACTCCGTAGGAAAAATGTTCGATCCAATCTCCAGTATTTATGTAATACTTGTTATTTGGATATTTTTTAAAAACGGGAATATGTGAATGGGCAAGGACTACTATATCAACTTCATTCAATTTCGATTGCGCATAATTCTCAAGCATATTAGCCAAATTGGGACTGCGGCGTTGTTTTCTTGAAAGATAGGCAATCCCCTGGGCAAGGAAAACACCGATATCCGGGTGAATAAGACTGTAAAGTGCATGATTCAATTTTGATGTTAAAAGACTTTTCCATAAGCTTGTCCAGAGTCTTTTGTCAATCTTATTACCGTGTGCTAGAAAAACAGTTTTACCATCGATATCAAGAATAGCATGTCCAGGATGTACAATAAACCCAAAATTTTTTAAAAAGCTTCCAATCATAACCTCGTGGTTTCCCATAATATAGTGGATAGCTTTACCATCTTGAATAAGGTTGTATAATGCGGCAAGTGTCTTAAAGTAATCTTTTGGAAAAGCTATGTTATATTCAAACCAAAATTCGAACAGATCACCCAAAATATAAAGGTTGGTCATCCTTGGTCTAATATCGCGCAGAAATTTAATTAACCTTCTAGCTCTATAACTTGCATCGGTTCGTATATGTGCATCGCTGATAAAGACGTGCATGGTGTTAGTATATAGATTTGTTGAGATGAGTCAACAAAATAAACCTCGCTGTCATTTATATTGACACCCTGACCGAGATAGATATAATTATTTATGATGAATATAGCAATTTTTAGTTTGATAATTTTCACTCAATATTTTGGCCAGAACAAGATTCAATATAAGGATTTTCACTTTCATGTTCTCAAAACCGAGCATTTTAATATATACTTTTCTCAAGGCGGCGAAGGCATTGCTGCTTTTGCTGAGCAAGTCCTTGAGGATGGTTATGAAATGCTAAGTGAGGATCTTGGCGTCGAGATTGATTTTACCATACCAGTAATTATTTATAATTCTCCTAATGATTTTTCTCAAACTAATATTACATTGCAACTGATTGAAGAGGCAGTGGGTGGTTTTACTGAGATTCTCAAAAACCGTATGGTTGTTCCTTATACTGGTGATTATGAAGAATTTCGGCATGTTCTCGTTCATGAGCTTACACATGTCTTTCAATTCGCGATATTCTTTTCATCAAAGATGGGGGCTTTGTTTTCTGGTGATGTATTTTATTCAGTCCCGCTCTGGGTTATGGAAGGCCATTGTGAATATATGTCCTTAGGATGGGATTTGAATACCGATATCTTTATGAGAGATTTGGTAATGAATAATAACATGATTCCCCTTTCTGTCCTGGAAAGATATGGCGGTTTTATAATATATAAAGAAGGCCAGGCGTTTTACAAGTATATTGCAGATAAATATGGTCAGCAAAAGATTGGTGAGTTTATACATCTTGTAAAAGCGAAAAAAAGTCTTGAAGCAACCTTTCTTACTCTTTTTGGTGTAACTATTGATGATTTTGATGATCAGTTCACCAGGTACTTTCAAATGAAATACTGGCCTAAAATTGACTTGCAGGATAATTTTGATAAATTTGCGCGCATAGTATACGATCATAAAAAAACAAATTCCCTTTATAATACATCTACTGCTATTTCATGTAAAGGTGATAAGATTGCATTTATTAGTGACCGATCAGGCGTTGCCGAATTGATAATAATATCGAGTATCGATGGTCAGGTACTCAAAAAACTGGTAAAGGCTGCATATTCTTCAGGATATGAAGGTCTACATCATTACCGCGGAGGTCTTTCCTGGTCACCTGATGATAAATATGTAACCTTTGCGGTAAAATCAAAAGGGGCAGATGCTCTGGTGATTACGGATGCACAGAATGGCGAGGTTTACAAAAGGCTTAAATTTGACCTGGATGGAATTTACACACCGAAATTCTCTCCTAATGGTAATAAGATTATTTTTTCAGGTATAAAAGATGGTTACTCGGATATTTATATTCTGGATATTGAATCCGGGATTATTGAAAATATTACTGATGATATTTATATTGATAAATACCCATGTTTTTCTTCAGATGGTTTGATTGCATTTGTGTCTGACCGCCCTGATTCCAGTGAAGAATACTATTATGGGAATTATGCAGTATTTCTGTATGGAGGAGGTAATATTGAACGATTGATTCCGCGTACGAGTTATGTAGCATCAACATTCTTTAATCCTGAAGGAGGTTTGTTTTTTGTTGCTGACTATGATACTGCATATAACCTTTATTGGTATTCAAACGACAGTGCGATGATTGTTAAAAAAACTGATATTCTCACAGGCATATATTATCCCTCAATTTCAGCTAACGGGAATAAGATCGCATTTTCATATTATAATGATTATGGATACGATGTTTGTGTGGTTAAGAACCCATTGACAAAAATGGATGATGGTGAAATACCTAAAGAGGAACTTGGTGGATTTGCTTATGAAGAGGTGGAACTGGATAAAGAAAGAATCAAAAAGTACAAGCCAAAATTTACATTTGATTATTTTAATGCAACTGGTGCTTATTATTCGGCATTAGGATTTTCAGGACTTGGTCAGATTGGAGTAAGTGATATTTTAGGTAATCACCTATTTCAACTCAGTGCGAATTTTTACGGTAATTTAATAGATTCTGATATATTCCTTAATTACTGGTATATGAAGAAGAGAACAGATTATGGATTTGTATTATATCAATACGTGAGCTACTTTCGTTCATATTATGATTTAATCACGCAGCGATATTTGGGAGTTGGTTGTAATATTCGGTATCCATTTGATCGGTTTTTCAGGGTGGAACTAGGAGCATATGCATACAAATTATATGAAACAAGATGGGTAGATTATTTCCCGCGTTACTATTCTACTGTTACTCTGGATAATAATTATAATATTTTTTACCCGAATCTGGCTTTTGTTTTTGATAATATTAGATGGGGGAGTATTGGTCCTCATAATGGGCGTAGAGTGAGACTTAGAGGGCATGTTACTCTATTTAGTGATTTTGATACAAAGACTTGTGTATTAGATTACAGAAGATACTTCGCGTTATCTCCAAGGGCGAGTTTTGCTGCAAGATTGGTGTTGGCAGGCAGCTGGGGTAGGGATCCTGACCAGTGGTCTATAGGTGGTTCATACACTCTTCGCGGTTATGACTCTTATGAATTTAGTGGTTCAGAATTGGGGTTTCTTAATCTTGAATACCGGTTTCCATTTATAGATCGTTTAAGGATTTCTTTTCCGTTACCTATAGAATTTAGAAATATTCGCGGTGTTCTCTTTAGTGATTTTGGAGGTGTATATTCAGATTCCTTTAAGGTTTATGAAAGTGATGGAGGTTTTCACTTAGAGGATCTCAAAATGGGTATTGGTGCAGGATTAAGAGTTAATTTTCTGTACATGATATGGCAATTCAATGTTGCCCGTACTTATAATTTCCAAGAATTTACAGATGACTGGAAATATTATCTAGTTATTGGCCCAGAATGGTAAGAGAATCGCGTCCTTTATACCCCTTCCGTAATCCTTTCCCTTGAGGGGGGGAAGGTGGGGATATTTCAGTCGATAAAAATCACTTTTTTGGTAATTGATTTCTGTTCATAATCTGCCTTCAAGAAGTATAAGAACATTGTAAAATAGGTCAAGCTTGATTTTCTTTAGGGAATTATTATAATACATTAATGATTATCGCATTTTTCTTATTTGCGCATTCCTGGTTAGCGTATCTTGATTCAAGTTTATCATATATTGGTCTTACTACAAAAGATATTGTATTTAGAAATGATTATACAATGTGTGATCCATACCGTTTTTCAATTGTTGATTATTTATTAAATAACCCGTTGGAATCAATAGATTTTGTCATTTCAGTACAGGATGTATTTTGGAATTCATCAGAACAGGAGATGTTTAGACATCTGGTGGATTTGTACGATTTGAGAGTGGAAGAAAAAAAAGATGGTTTTAAAAAGGCTCTTCAGGAAAGCCATAAATTAATAGCGCAAGCATTTAATGAAACACCACAAGGTTTAGGTAAAATATTTGAAGAGCTTACTTTATTTTCACCGGAATTGACCAGCTCAATTGAAGAGGATAAAGAAAACGAAAAAAGAGGTGATTCTTTAGTAATGTTTTTAAAAGAAAATGGCAAAAAGGTCGATTACAGCAGACTATTCACTGCCTGCTCAAGATTGCTTGTGGCAAATCAATATCATGAGGCGTGGTTTAAGAAGGTGAAAAAAAGAACACAACAAATCAATGGTGTGCAAGGTGCTATTTTATACTACGAACAGTGTGATTTTGGCGAAATCGTTGTTGGTGATACCGGCAAAAATGTATATAAAAAGGATTTTGCAGTGATTATTGACTTGGGTGGTGATGATGTGTATCAATTTGACGTGCAGAGGGGAAAAATCCATCTTCTTATAGATATATCTGGCGATGATTTATATGAAGGCAATAATTATTCTATTGCCTGCGGTAATTTTGGCGTTTCAATTTTAATTGATGAAAAAGGCGACGACACATATTCGGCAAAAAATTACTCGATTGGCTGTGGCATTTTTGGGGTTGGTATTTTGATAGACAGGGAAGGTAATGATAGATATTTTGGTGATACATTTACTGAAGGTGCTGGTGGTTTTGGTATTGGTATTATAAAGGACGAAGCAGGAAACGACGTTTATGAGGGTGCATTACGTGCCCAGGGGTTTGCCTCAACCTATGGTGTTGGTATTCTTGGCGATAGAGATGGAAATGATATGTATTTAATATTGGAAAAATATACTGATGAAATAAGATATCTTGATCACTATCTTTCACTATCACAGGGTTTTACTGCTGGATTCAGGCCTGATCTTTCTGCAGGTATCGGGATTATCCTTGAGCAAAGCGGTAATGATTATTATCTCGGCGATATTTTTGCACAGGGTTCAAGCTATTGGTATGGCATCGGTGCAATTGTTGATGACAAAGGTAATGATAACTATGTTGCATATCAATATGTACAGGGAGCCGGAACTCATATTGCCATTGGAGTATTAGTGGATAAACAGGGAAATGATAATTATGTTGCAAAGGGTGTTTCTCAGGGATGCGGACATGATCTTTCCCTTGGTTTGTTATACGATATCAAAGGTGATGATTCCTATGTGGCATATGATCTCAGCCAGGGAGCTGGTAATGCTAATGGTGTTGGTATTTTAATTGATGAATCAGGTAATGACACCTACTCAGTGAAAAAGACACACAATACCCAGGGATATGGAGATTCTCGGAGAGAATATGGTAGTATTGGAGTACTACTGGATATAAAGGGTGAGGATTTCTTTCGTTCAGGTACAGACAAGACATTGTGGAAAAAAGGGGAATGTGGCATTGGGATCGATTGGGAATAACACAGATTACACAGATAATCCGCCTGAGGCGGGCACAGATTAACACAGATGGCGTAGTATGATTTTATTGTTGTTTATAATAAATCAGGATATTGATTTTGAGGATCTTTATAATAAGGCAACAACATTGCTTGTGCAATTTCAAACTGAAAAGGATTCGGCATTCGAGATACTTGTTGAGTTAGGACAGGATACACTCTATGCTGATACCGCAATAGATTTTCTCGTTTCAAAGTTTGATACCAAATCGGCAATAGAACGGCACAGAATGAAGGACATTTTCAAGAAAATCGGCACACCGGCAATAAATGGTATTGTAAAAAAAATTGATTACCGCGGTAAAGATGAGGAATCTCGCCATCTTAAGCAATCATTATGGGTGCTTGGTGAAATTAGCAGTGATGAAATTGTTGAGCCGGTTGCTCGTTTTATCAAAGATGAACAGTGGCAGATTAGATCAGGTGCATATACTGCTTTGGGAAAATCAGAATCCAAAAACGCATTGCCTTATATTATTCAAGGCATTGATGATTCCATCTCAATTGTAAGGAAATCTGCATATTATGCATTGAGTCGACTGGCAACAGAACATGAGATATTATATTTGATTTGTGGACTTGATGATGTATTTTATGGGGTTCGATATGCTGCGGTCGCGGGTTTATTAAATATCGGCGAAAAAGCGTTCAGTCCCCTGGTGGAAAAAATTGGTGAGAATTCATTAAAAGATTATTTTATCTTTAAAACTTTATTACAATTTGACATAGATATGAGTGAAAAGAAAAAAATATTAAAATATCTTGATGATAAAGAAGCACCAATCCGCCTTTTAATCTATGAGGGATTTGAGGGAAAATTTATCTTAAAGTCGTTTATAAAACTTGAACATAATGAATTATTAAAAAATTACATTATTAAGAAAGTTTCAAATTATCAATAATCAATAAAAAAACCTCTTGACATTACAGTATAAATATATATTATTTTTTGTGGCGAAATGGTTAAAAATAAAACGCATGAGTGCTTTTACTTCTACTCCGTACGCGGGTAATTCGGTCTGGGTAATATTAGAAGCACATGAACTGTCTGATGCTGAAATGAAAAGGCTTGCTTCGACCCTTGATCCTGGAGCTGATGTTGCCTTTGTCCTTGCTGATAGTACTAATGAAGCAGATATTGCTTTAAAATTTTATAATGGCCCCAGTGAAATAAACTTTTCTGGCCATGCTGCAGTAGCAGCATATTATGCACTGAGTGGCGAGGATATTTTATCTTTTAAAGAACCAGAGACAGAAATTAGACAAAGGACAAAAGTAGGTATTCAAACAGTTAAGCTTAGAACTCAGGAGAATAAAGTAACCAGGGTAACGATGTCATTGTCAAAGCCTAACTTTATGGAGATCGATATAAACCCTCGTCACGTGGCAAGATTTTTAGGTCTTACAGTAAATGAAATATTGAGTTCAGGTTTACCTTTAGAAGTAATATCAACTGGATTTTTCGATCTTATTGTACCTTTAAAATCATTAAACGACATCAGAAATATAAATCCAAATTTTTCCTTGATGGACAGTTTCTGTACCCGCTTAGGAATACAGGGCGTAGTAACTTTTTCCCGTGAGGTTTTTGACACAGCAGATATCGCGTTTATGAGGCATTTTGCTCCTGCTTTAGGAATAAATGAGGAACCATTATCAGGTGCTGCCGCTGGAAGTCTGGGCTGCTATTTTATCAGACATCAACTTGTCAAAACGATTGATAATTTTGTAAGGATGGTTATTGAACAAGGAGACCTGCAACATAAAAGTGCAAGAGTCTATGTTCATATTGAATCTACACACGACCAGATTTTGAGAGTTAAAGTTGGTGGTAATTCCGTTCTCACTTTTTCTGGTTACATCCTTACTCCGTAAATTTAAAGTATCGCGACCAAAAAATGTAGTTGCCAGATTCATCCCGCCCTTTTACAAAAGAGCTGGATTCACCCACGCCCATCGTAGATGAGCTGGGTTCATCGGGCATTTTTCAGTTAAAGAAAGCTCTGAAAAAGTGTTCATCGTTTCTTTTTCAGAAATTTCGTCTTGACTAATAAAAAAATTTGACTATACTAAACTCCATGTTCAGAGGTTTTTCCGGTGGTGTACATCCTCCAGAAAATAAATTAACAGAAGAATTTGCAATCGCGGTAATGCCACCTCCTAAGAAGGTGTATATTCATTTTTCACAACATACAGGTAAACCTGCCCGTTCTCTCGTAGAAAAAGGTGATGTTGTTAAAATTGGCGAGAGGATTGGTGAAGGAGATGGATTCATTTCAGCCTCTGTTCATGCGAGTATCTCAGGTAAAATAATAGCCATTGAGTCCTGTCCACATCCGGTCCTTGGTACTTCTCTTTGTTGTGTAATAGAATCGACTAATGGTGCAAAGTGGAAAGATACTATCAAGGAAAAAACAGATTATGAAAAAAAATCAAAAGAAGAATTATTGCAGATTATAAAGGAATCAGGTATAGTAGGTCTTGGCGGTGCTGCTTTTCCAACGCACGTGAAATTATCACCTCCTTCAGATAAACCTATAGATACTTTGATCGTCAATGGCTGTGAATGTGAACCAATGCTTACAGCGGATCATCGGTTGATGCTTGAACATCCAGCTGAAATCATTGAAGGAGCAAAGATATTCAGAAAAATATTGAATGCGGAAAATCTCATTTTTGGTATAGAAGATAATAAAAAAGATGCAGCAGAGATATTGAGAAAACAAAGTGTTAATGTGAAATTATTAAAAACGAAGTATCCGCAGGGTGCTGAAAAACAGCTGATTAAGGCTCTATTGGGACGTGAAGTTCCCAGGGGCGGCCTGCCAATGGATGTTGGTTGTGTTGTGCAGAATGTAGGCACATGTTATGCAGCATTTCAAGCAGTAAAATACAGAAAACCTTTGATCGAACGGGTTGTGACAGTAACTGGCACTGCTGTGAAAAAGCCGAAGAATTTATTAATAAGGATCGGTTGTCCGGTAATAGATGTAGTAAATTTTTGTGGCGGGTATATTAGACAACCAAAGCAGATAATTTTTGGGGGACCTATGATGGGCATTGCCCAGTACTCAGAAAATGTTCCGACTATTAAAGGGACATCCGGAATAATGGTCTGCAAGGACACAGTAATTCCTGAAGAGGGTCCATGTGTGCGTTGCGCCAGTTGTGTTGATGTCTGTCCTATGGGGCTCATGGCTACTGAAATATATAAATTTGTGGATAATAAGAATTTTAGCAAAGCAAAAGAATACGGGGTTCTCGATTGCATTGAATGTGGATGCTGTGCCTATTCCTGCCCGTCAAGAATTCCACTTGTACACTATCTCAAGTTTGGTAAAAGCGAAATTTGGAGATTATCAAAGAAATGAAAGAATTATTAGCCGTTTCTGCATCACCACATATCAGAGGTAAAATTGATATTTCCCTGGCAATGAAAATGGTCATTATTGCACTTTTGCCGTCTTTTATTTTCAGTGTACACTTATTTGGTTTACGTGCTCTTTACATTACTTTAATTAGCATTATTACTTGTATTGTTTGTGAAGCCATAATGCAAAGAATGCTGGGTAAAAAGATAACAATAACCGATGGTAGCGCAGTGCTTACCGGTTTATTGCTTGCTTTTAATCTTCCGCCAGGTGTGCCTCTATGGTTGCCCGTAGTGGGCAGCGCTTTTGCAATAATCTTTGCGAAACAATTATTTGGTGGACTGGGTTACAATTTTATAAATCCCGCTCTTGCTGGTAGAGCATTTTTAATGGCATCCTGGCCTTTAGCAATGACAAAGGAGTGGTTAGCACCAGCTGGCGGAACATTATCAGGTATTGATGGTATCACCAGTGCTACACCACTAAATTTGCTTCAGAATCCCGGAAATTATGGGGTTCCTGAATTAATTATAAAACAGTTAAATAACATACCAACTATTAAAAATCTCTTTTTTGGTAAAATCGGAGGATGCATTGGCGAAACCTCTGCTCTTTTATTGTTAATTGGTGGACTTTTCTTAATCATCATTGGTATTGTTGATTATCGGATCGTGGTTGGCTATCTTGGTAGTTTTGTACTGCTCGCATTTGTTTTACCAACAAATGGAAATTTGCTTTTTCATCTCTTTTCAGGTGGTCTTTTTCTCGGTGTATTCTTCATGGCGACTGATTGGGTGACATCACCCGTAACAAAAAAGGGAAGGTGGATCTTTGGCATTGGTTGCGGTGTTCTGACAATTATTATCCGAATATGGGGTGGTTATCCAGAAGGTGTATCTTATTCAATTCTTCTGATGAATGTATTTACGCCTATTATTGATCGTTTTACAAAAGAAAGAGTTTTTGGCGATCGTAAAGCAAAAAAGGAGGTAAAGAAATGACCAGCACAAAGAATATGGTCTTGACACTCCTTATTGTAGCAATTGTCTGTTCAGTTGTTCTCTCTTTTGTTTACTCATATACAGAACCGCGTATCGCAGAAACACAAGCTCAATTGACACTTCGTGGCATTAAGCAAGTAATTAATGCCCAGGAATTTGTTGAGATAATCCCTGATACTTTATGGAAGGCAGTTGACAGCTCAGGTATATTAACAGGCATTGTATTTCGTGTTTTTCCACAGGGGTATGGTGGTCCAATTCCCATTACAGTAGGTCTTGATTTGAATGGCAAGATTACTGGCGTAAGGATTGCCAGTGCTGCAGAAGGTTTAAAAGAGACGCCTGGATTGGGTGTGAAGATAACTGAACCGGAATTTAAAGATCAGTTTATTGATAAATGCGCTCCAGAAGCTCAACTTAAAAGTGATGGCGGTGAGATTGATGCGATAACTGCTGCGACAATATCCTCACGTGCAGTCTGTAATGGCATAAAAAAGGGTATTGAAACATATTTAAATTATTTGGAAACACCAATTGATAAAAGATGTGTTTTTTCTGATGCCCGGGAATTTGTTGAGATAATAAAAGATACACTGTGGTATGCCTTGAAAGATGCTGATACAATCGGTATCGTATTTGTCGGTTTTACTCAGGGTTATTTAGACTGCATAGAGTTTATGGTAGGAGTAGGTACAGATGCAAAGATTAGCGGAGTTGAAATTTTATATTCGAGTGAGACTGAAGGGATTGGCGAGGCAATACGGGAAAAAGAATTTCTCAATAAATTCAAAGAAGGTTCTGCAGAAGCAATAACCGGAGCTACTGTTTCATCCCAGGCCCTCATTGATGCAATTGAGGAATATATCACGAGATACAAGGAGTATCTCAAATGAAGAGAAGGAATTTATTTACAAGAGGATTAGTTAAAGAAAACGCGGTTTTAGTACTTATGATTGGTTTATGTCCAGCACTGGCAGTATCTGGTACTGTGCGTGATGCGTTTGGCATGGGACTTGCTGCTACATTCGTTCTCCTTTTTTCTAATGTAATGATTTCAATAATGAGGAAAAAGATACCAAATGAGGTCAGGATTCCAGTATTCATTTTAATCATTTCCACATTTGTAACGATTATTGATTATGTTATGCAGGCATTTCAACCAGATTTGTATCGCGCCCTGGGTATATTTGTACCGTTGATTGTGGTAAATTGTATGATTTTGGGTAGGGCAGAGGCATTTGCTTATAAAAATTCTGTTATTGATTCTATACTTGATGGACTTGGCGTAGGTTTAGGTTTTACATTAGCACTGACAGTTATGGGTGCGATAAGAGAAATTCTTGGTAATGGTACTTTTTTGGGTATGGCAATATTAGGCGAAGGCTTTAAAGAATCTCCGGTAATATTTATGATTCTACCTCCAGGTGCATTTCTTGTTATCGGCGTGTTAAAGGCATTAATCAACAAATACGTTAAAAAGGAGACACAATGAAGAATCCTGCTTTGATATTTCTTGGTGCATTCCTAATCAATAATATCGTATTAATGCGTTTTCTCGGCTTATGTCCGTTTTTTGGTGTTTCTACTGCTGTGGAAACTGCTACTGGTATGGGTATGGCAGTAATATTTGTTATGACCCTTGCTTCATGGATCACCTGGATAGTTTTTAATGTGATTCTTTTGCCACTCAATTTAGTATTTTTAAGAACTGCAGTATTTATTTTAACGATCGCTTCACTGGTTCAATTGGTTGAAATGTTTTTAAAAAAGTATTACAGAACATTATATAATGCAATGGGCATATATCTTCCATTGATTACTACAAACTGTGCAATTCTCGGTATTACATTTTTAAATATTGACAACAAGTTCAACTTTTTAAATGCCACGGTTTTTGCTATTGGTACGGGTATTGGATTTATGGTCGTTATGATTACATTTGCCGCAATCAGGGAGCGGCTCGATCTTGCACCCATCAACCCTTCATTAAAAGGTTATCCAATCTCATTTATTGCCGCAGGTCTAATGGCTCTTGCCTTTTTAGGCTTTTCCGGCTTATTCGGCTTAATGTAAAATCAAGTTAAAAGTAAAAAGTCAAAAGTTAAATTAAAAAATTACTGTTCGAGCCTATCCCGTGAAATACAACACAATATATTATATTCACAGCACATTGTTTTTTGTTCAATGCTGTCTCTTTTCCTTATAACAAATACATGACTTTTATTTCACAGGGCGAGTGAAAAGTAACAGCTCGCGCGATAATAATTTTGGAGTGCAACGAGTTCTCTCGTTGCAATTTTAATTAAATTTTATCCTTCGAACTTATCGAGAAAAATCCTTAAACCGTCATCGCGAGACGACGAAGTGAAGCCTGTCCTGACTGAATCGAATGGGTGGCAATCCCAACTCACCTCAATTCCTGAACATATTTTTAAAATCCTAATTCATTTTAATCTCAGCATTAAACTCCCTCATTCCGAGAATTACCGGAATGACGGATTGACAAGACAGATGACATCGATATAATATGTTATGCTCAGAAGAAAAATGCCTGAAACAGATTATCGCGCCTCAAGATTTTGCCGGGTGCTTGGCAATCCTACCGCTTATCAGATTTTGAAACTGCTCATTAAGTCAAAGATGACACCAACTGAGCTTTCACAACAGATTGGTTTGTCACTGAAGACAATATCCAGTACCTTGCGTCACTTGCGACAAATCAATGTCGTACGATACGAAACAAAGAATAAAAACAAGATTTATTTTCTTAAAGACGAGTTACTTCCGCATGTGCTGTCTAATATTGAGAAATACGTTGATAAGATGAGAACGGCAAAGTGGTAATCCCACAATCCGAGAATTACCGGATTGTGAGAGTGGAGAGGTAGAAAGGATATGGATGTTTTTAAGGCGATTAGGTGGCGAAGGAGTGTGAGGAATTTTTCTCCGCAAAAAATTGAACGCGAAAAATTATTGCAAATTTTAGAGGCAGCACGAATTGCCCCGTCTTCGAGTAATCGACAGGCATGGCATTTTGTAGTAATTGATGATCCAAAAATCATTGAGCAGATTCCAAAGCAGGTGGCAATGGGCACAAAGGCAATAATCCCATGGATTAAGGGTGCACCTGTGATTATTGCAGGATGCTATACAAAGGCAATGACCCATATGCTGGGTCAGCTCTTTGGTCATGAAAATCATCTGGTTGATGTTTCAATTGCAATGACACACATTGCAATTGCTGCAACAGCACTTAATATTGGAACTTGTTTTGTTGGCTGGTTTAATGAATCGAAATTAAAAAAGTTATTAAATATACCCCGTAAGTACAAAATTGCAGTGCTGTTGGCATTAGGTTATCCAGCTGATGAGTCTACTGATGAGGGGATAGGTGGCATTGCGCCAAGACCGCGCAAATCACTTAAAGAAATTATTTCGTATAATAAGTTTGGGGAATATTTTTAAGAGCTTATTCGTGAACATGCAGTTCATGT
>SOIY01000343.1 GCA_004376785.1 Candidatus Stahliibacteriota bacterium
AGGTATTCTTGACTTGAGTGTGTTAATGCGTATAATTCGGTAATTATGGCTATAGATATCTCAATCGTAATTGTCAACTACAATGTCAAGGCGTTTCTTGAACAATGCCTTATGGCAATCGAGCGGGCAAAACATAATCTTAAAATCGAAATTTTTGTTGTTGATAATAGTTCAGTAGATGGCAGTCAGGCAATGGTAAAGAAAGGATTTCCATACGTTAATTTGATTGAAAACAAAGAAAATATTGGATTTTCAAAAGCAAATAATCAGGCATTAAGATTAGCAAAGGGCAAATATGTTCTCATTTTAAATCCTGATACCTTGATTCAAGAAGATACTCTATTGGTTTTGAAAAATTTTCTCGATGCGCATCCAAATACAGGAACTGTGGGTTGCAAATTAATAAACCCGGATGGTTCATTTCAAGCTGGAAGTCGAAGAGGCTTTCCTACACCCTGGGTTGCCTTTACGAGAATTATTGGTTTGAGCAAGATTTTCCCCAGAGCAAGGTTATTTGGTCAATATAATATGACCTATCTTAGCCCTGATACTGAGAGTGAGATTGATGTATTAACAGGTTCTTTGATGCTTATAAGGAAACGCATTCTCGATAAAATTGGATATTTTGATGAAGATTATTTTATGTATGGAGAAGATATTGACTTATGTTACAGAATTAAGAAGGATGGATGGAAGATTTATTACACGCCAACCACTACGGCGATACACTATAAAGGGGAAAGTACAAAAAGGGGTGAATTTTCATACATTTCGAACTTTTACTCTGCGATGTTAATTTTTACACGCAAACACTTTAGAAGTCATTATTCATTTTTTTTACGGACGATGTTAACTACTGGTATTTACATGCGTGCGTATGTTGCTTACCTCGGGCGTCTATCAAAAAGTCTCGCATCGCCATCACTCGATTTTATACTCATTGCTTTGAGTATTTTTCTGGCAATTAAGATATGGCTTCCCCAATATCCCCTTGAAACATTTCGTATTGTATTACCCGTATATACTTTTATCTGGTTTGTCAGTATTTATTTATTTGGTGCCTATCATCTAAAAGGTAGATATCATTTAAAACCAATTCTTTGGAGTAGTATTCTTGGGTTGTTGGTGAATTCGACGTTCACTTATTTCTTAAAACAGTTTGCATATTCTCGGGTTGTTGTTTTAATTTCGTTTATACTTATTCTATTTATGTTAAGTATATGGCGCATTGTATATCGGTTTGCAGGTCCGATTTCGGAAAAGGGTCCTTTATCAAAAATACGCCGGGCAATTATTATTGGTACTGGCAAGGAGGGCAAGAGAATACTAAAGAAGTTGGAGAAAAGACCTGATATGCAATATGAGATCTGTGGGTTTGTAGATTTTGAAAAAGACAGTATTGGTAAGGAAATTGATGGAGCTGAGGTTTTGGCAACAATAGATAATATTAAAGATGTCATAAGGGTTGAAAAGATTAATGATGTAATATTTTCATCTGACCGTTTGACTAATGCACAGATACTTGAAACTATAATCCGTGCCCGGGGTAGCGGTGTAAATTTTAGGATAGTTCCCCATGAGCTTGAGTACATTGTAGCAAAATCATCAATTGACGAAATAGATACAGTTCCTTTATTGGATATTACAGGTGTTGCTGATCCCCTGGACTTGATGGTCAAGAGAATTTTTGATGTCGTTGTATCAGGTGTAATAATAATTGTAACTTCTCCTTTAATGTTAATTAATTTTCTTTTTGGAGGTCGATTGGTCAAGAAGAAAATTATCGGCAGTGCTGGACAACCAATCAGCATTACGTTTTTTAAACGGCGAATTGATTTTATGAAGTATATGCCTATGTATTTTTCAGTTTTTACAGGTAAGCTGAGCATTGTAGGATCAGAAATAATCGAATTTAAGCCGAGTGAATATCATACTACTTATAAACCAGGATTAACAGGTCTTGTGCAGGTGAAAATAAAAGAAAAGAAGAAGGCACTGACACAGCAAGAAAAGGATTATTACAATCTTTATTATGTAAAAAATCAATCAATCATTACTGATCTACAGATAATACTCAAATCTATCTTTTAGAACACGGATTCCGCGTTAAAAGGCAATTCGGGGTAATTGAGGTATTACAGATGGTTGATAGATTAGGGTTAGGAAGCTTGAATTCTAGCATCCAAACCTAAACCATGTAACCATTTTCATCAAAAGACTTCGAGAGGATCTACATCTATTTCTAGTGTGCAATTTTTTGTCTTATATGAATTTAGAAATCTCAATTTTCTGTGTTTAAAGTTCTTTGGTGTTTTGAGAAGTATGAAAACACGATAATTTTTTCTTATTTTATAGTAGAATGAATTATTAGGACCAAATACCTTTATATTTTGCATTCTACTAAGAATTGCAAATATTTTTTCTGCTTCGTTCCATACAGCCTTTTCGTTTTCTCCTTTAAGTCTCAAAAGAATCAGTTTGGAAAATGGTGGAAAATTAAGTTCTTTTCTAAGCTTCATCTCCTGGCTATAGAATTTGGGGTAGTTCTGTAATTGGCTGAAAAGAATTGAATATTGCTCAGGATGATACGTTTGCATCAGAACCTTGCCGGGTTTTTTTCCTCTTCCAGACCGACCAGCAACCTGGGTAAGAATTTGAAATGTTCGTTCACCGCTGCGGAAATCAGGAAAATTTAAAATAACATCGGCATTAACAATTCCAACTAAAGTAACTTCTGGAAAATCCAAACCTTTTGTGACAAGTTGCGTGCCAAGGAGGACTTTTGCACTGCCCTGTTCAAAGATATTAAATATCTTTTCTGCCTGCCCTTTTTTTCTCGCTATGTCCCGGTCTAATCTTAGAACAATTGGTTCATCTGTTTGCTCATGGTTTAGAGCTAATCGTTTTACTATTTTGTTCACCATTTCTTCAATTCTCTGCGTTCCTGCACCTCGGTATAAAAGTGTACCACGTGCACATTTAGGGCAGATATTCATTTTTTTAGATTTATAACTGCATATATGGCATGATAACGATGATGTTTTTTCTTTTTTTGATTTATGATAAACCATAGGTAAATTACAATACGGGCATTTTGCAATAAAACCACAAAATGGACATATTAAATTCGGCGCAAATCCACGACGATTTAAAAAAAGGATAACCTGTTCGTTATTTTTTAATGTTTCCTCTATCTTTAATTCCAAATTAGGAGATATGAATTTTCTATTCTCTTTTTTCAGATCTATAATTTCGACCTCGGGAAGTGATCTGCTATCAATCCTTTCTTTTAGAGTAAGCAATTGATATTTACCGATTCCCGCGTTACGAAAAGATTCAACCTGTGGTGTGGCACTACCAAGTACTACGACAATATTCTCAAATTTACCACGCGTGACTGCAACATCTCGCGCATTATACCGCGGCATGCGTTCATGTTCTTTGTATGAATGGTCATGCTCTTCATCGACAATTATTATCTTCAAATCCTTAATAGGAACAAAGATTGTTGAACGCGGACCAATTATAACTCTGTATTCACCTTGTTTAATAGCGTACCATAACCTTATTCGTTCTTTATCAGATAGTGATGAATGTATTGTTACAACGTCATTATTAAATCTTTCCTGAAATCTTTTAAAAACAAGAGGGGTCATAGATATTTCAGGAACCAAAATCAATGCTCTACCACCTTTTTTTATAACTTCATCAACACACCTTAGATATACTTCTGTCTTGCCGCTGCCGGTTATACCGTATAGAAGAAAAGTTTCAAAATGGTTCGTTTTTAAAGCGCCCAAAATTCTTTTTATTGCATTACTCTGGGGATAAGTTGGTATCGGTGTTTTTGCTAAGCTGGGCAGTGCAGCAGGTTTCTCACCAGGTTCATATTTTTTTAAAATCTTTGAAGGAAGGGTAAGCCGCAGAACTTCTCCCAGGGTTGCAAGATAATAGTCAGCTATCCATTTATAGAGTTTTAATAAATTTTTTGGAATAAATTTCTCTTCAATTAATTCTTTAACATCCTTAATACCATTGATATATCTTTGTGAGTTTATTTTTATAACAATTCCATATTTTAATTTATTTCGCAGTGGAACCAGGACAAGATCTCCAACCTGTAGATTGTCTTGAGTATTGTAAGTAAAAAAATCAAATTTTGTCCTGGGGATGGCAATATCAACTTTCA
>SOIY01000265.1 GCA_004376785.1 Candidatus Stahliibacteriota bacterium
GAAAATAATGGAATTGAGTACTAATTTCTTCATAATTTAATTATATTTAAATCAACAGCAATGTCAACATAGTATAAAGATGGAACATAGGGTTTGGGTTTGGATGCAGGATAAGAAGATGGGGAGATAGGAAGACAAGGAGATACGCTGCGCTGAAGACACGATACTCTGAAGACATGTCCGCCACATAGCATGGCGGACTGAAGACACGCTTTGTATGCAAAGCTGTAGACATGCCTGCGGATGCAGACACGCTTCGCTGTAAGAAAACATTTCATTGTAATTGGAACTGTGCTGAAGAATTCAATGACTAAATGATTTACCCCGTGGAATATGATTTGTCCAGTGGAAATTTGACTATTCAACGGCATGCTATTCCCCTAGGGCTCAATGACTTATCAGTGAAACGACTTAGAAGTGCTGAATTTGGGTATAAATTTCACTTTTGACTTTTCACCTTTAATGAACGCATCATTTACGAGACGAAGTGAACGTAAATGATAGGCGTGAATTAACCCCGCACCTTATTTTGCTTAATGTGTACGCATTGATTACGCATTCTGTAGAACCCAGGGAATAAATAGTGGTTTATCTGCATACTTATGCCGAACAAGGTGCGGGGTCAAATTCGACTAATTGTTTTTTCTGCGCTAGAACTTGAAAAAACAAAGTCTCATTTTGACTTTTTACTTTTAACTTTTCACTTTTAACTTTTTACTTGTATATGAACATGGCGGTTGACATTTTGCCAAAAAAATGTAAAATAGCATATAAGGAGGTTTGATGGCTAAGATTAGGGTTGCAATCATTGGTGTGGGAAATTGCTCTTCAAGTTTGGTCCAGGGATGTTATTATTATAAGAAAGCTAAAGAAGGAGAAATTATTCCGGGCATTATGCACGCCCGGCTTGGTGGTTATCACATAAGTGATATTGAGTTTACATTTGGCATTGATATTGATAAAAATAAGGTTGGAAAAGATTTGGCTGAGGCAATATATACTAAGCCAAATAATACTTATAAGTTTTGCAACGTCCCAAAACTTAATGTACCTGTAGTTCGTGGTATGACGCATGATGGTTTAGGTTATTATTTGTCACAGATTATAAAAAAGGCACCAGGGCCAACTGCAGATATTGTTGGACTTTTAAAACAAACGAAAACTGAAGTGGTAATCAGTTTCTTACCAGTTGGCAGTGAGGAAGCAACAAAATGGTATGTAGAACAGATTTTGACTGCCGGATGTGCGTTTATTAACTGTATACCTGTTTTTATAGCAAGCGAAAAATACTGGCAAAAAAGATTTATTGAAAAAGGACTACCAGTGCTAGGAGATGATATAAAATCACAGGTAGGGGCAACGATCCTGCATCGTGTTTTGGTCAATCTTTTCAATGATCGTGGTGTTAAACTTGAAAGAACATCACAATTGAATGTTGGTGGTAATACTGATTTTTTGAATATGCTTGAGCGATCAAGACTTATATCAAAAAAGATTTCAAAGACTCAGGCTGTGACATCGCTCTTAAAATATGATATTGGCAAAGATAATATACATATAGGTCCATCTGATTATGTAGCCTGGTTAAAAGACAGAAAATGGGCATATATGAGGCTTGAAGGAAGAACCTTTGGTGATGTTCCATTAAACATTGAGATAAAACTCGAAGTTTGGGATTCTCCAAATTCTGCCGGAGTTGTTATTGATGCCATAAGATGTGCAAAATTGGCACTCGATAATAAACTGAGCGGAGCAATGATTGAACCCTCAAGTTATTTCTTCAAATCGCCGCCAGTTCAATATCCTGACTATATATGTCGCGAAAAGACTGAAAATTTTATTAAAAAATATGGAATGAAGATCAAAAAAGGCGTTAAATAAATTCGTTATGCACGGCGTGAGGCGCGGTGTATTTATTTCTTTTGAAGGAGTTGAAGGTTCTGGTAAAACAACCCAGACAAAGAAATTGGTTAAATGGCTTTTAAACAAGAGGATACCTCATATTTTTGTACGTGAACCTGGCAGTACTGTTGTTGGCGAGGCAATTAGAAAGATTCTTTTGAATCCAGAACATAGAGAAATGCATTCAAGGTGTGAGGTATTGTTGTTCCTTGCGGCTCGTAGTCAACTGACTTATGAAAAAATACTTCCTGCAATAGAGCAAAAAAAGGTTGTAATCTCAGACCGTTTTGCTGATTCTACTTTTGCTTATCAAATTTATGCACGGAATTTACCGGGTCGATTAATTTCTGTTTTTAATAGATTTGCTACTGCTGGTATAAAGCCAGATTTAACATTTCTTTTTGATATTGATATTTTAAAAGGTCGGGAGCGCGGTGTGTTTGATGACCGAATGGAAGCCGAAGAAAAGGTTTATCACCAGAAAGTACGCGAGGGTTATTTAAGGCTTGCACGTAGGGCAAAAAAGAGAATTAAAGTTCTTGATGGTGAAAAGCCTGTTGATGTACTGGAGAATGAGGTTATTGAATACGTAAAAGAATTTTTGAGCAGAAAGGGGTATAAAACATGAAAAAGATATTCATTTTATTGGTGGGAATATCCTTGATATGCGGGATATTCATTGGCAGTAGTTTATGGGCGAAATCAGACACCTATACACAGTTGCGTATTTTCAATAAGATACTTAAGGAACTCGAAGGCAATTATGTTGATGAAATTGCAACAGATAGTTTGATAAAGGGTGCTATTGATGGAATGATTGACGTGCTTGGAGATCCACATACAGATTATCTTTCAAAAAAAGAATATGAAGCTTTGATGATATCGACAAAAGGTGAATTTGGCGGTATTGGTGCAACAATAGGTAAACGTAGTGATAGAATTACAGTGATTTCTCCACTTGAAGGAACACCAGCTTATCGTGCAGGTCTATTGCCTGGTGATGCCATAATAAAAGTTGATGGAGTACCTACAGGAGATAAAGGTGTTGATGTTGTCGTTCATGAAATCAGAGGCAAACCAGGGACAGAGGTCGTTCTTACGATATTAAGACCAGCAATAGATGAACCTTTTGATGTTGAAATCATTAGGGCTATAATTAAACTGGATGCAGTTCCATATTTTGGCATGGTCGATGAGAAGATTGGTTATGTTCAACTGGCAAATTTTCATCGTAGAGCAGATCAGGAACTCAAGTCGGCAATTGATTCTCTATTTCTTCTTGGTGCTGAAAAGATTGTCTTTGATCTTAGATTCAATTCCGGTGGTTTACTTAATGAAGGCGTTGCTATTAGTGAACTGTTTTTATCAAAGGGTGAAGAAATAGTAACAACAAAAGGCAGGATTGAAAAAGATAGAACTTTTAGAACAAGAAGATCTTCTCCGTATGGCTATTTTCCAATGATAACTTTGGTTGATGGCGGTTCTGCATCAGCTTCTGAAATCGTAGCTGGTGCATTACAGGATTGGGATAGAAGTTTAATCATTGGAGCCAACACGTTTGGTAAAGGTTCTGTTCAACATATTGTGGGACCTTTTGAGGACAGTACTGCTCTCAGAGTAACTACTGCACGTTGGTATACACCATCAGGTAGAAGTATTGATAAACCAGCAGACCTACAGGGAACTGATATAAGTAAAGAATTTGGTTCTGAAGAAGATACTTCAGAAGTTGAAAAGAAGATTTTTACTACTTTGGGGCCGCTAAAACGTAAAGTGTATGGTGGAGGAGGGATAACACCTGATATTATTGTCGAATCGCCAAAGATGACAAAACTTGAGACTGAGATTCTTACTAAAGGGTTAAATTTTGATTTTGTGGTTCAATATACTACTGCGCATAAGAATATTGATAAGGATTTTGAAGTTGAAGAAAAACTGCTTAATGATTTTGCTGTTTATTTAATGGAAAAGGATTTGGAGTTTACTGAGGAAGAATATGATTCTGTTAAAATATCATTGAAGAAAAGGTTGAAACAGAACATATTCGCTAACCTCTGGGGTTTAAAAGAAGGCTATCGAATCAGGGTAGCTCATGATTTATTGGTACAAAAAGCAATAGAAATGCTGAAGGAGGTGGATGCTCAGCAAAACCTTTTTCGTCTCGCAACAGAACAATAAACCATTACACGAAAAAAGAGACGAGTTAAGGATTGTTATAGTCATTCTTCTGATTTTATTAATCATAATAATCACACTTTTAATTGGGCTTATAATCAG
>SOIY01000098.1 GCA_004376785.1 Candidatus Stahliibacteriota bacterium
TCATTAATCCTCCATTACATACTTCATTGCTGCTATAGCAACAAAGATCGAGAATAGACCAGCACCAACCTTTATACTAATAGCAATGTTACAGAGTGGAATAATGCCTGCACTTAACAGATGAAATGGTTCTCCTTTAGGTAAAAAGTTTAAGAAAAACGTACCAGCCAATAAAAGTCCTGATATCGCAATCCCAATAAAGAGAAGTCCGCCAATACTTTCAAATATTGAAGCCGTGGAAGAGGCTTTCTTTTCTGATTTAGCTCCTTTGCCAAAGGCGAGAAATTTCAAGATAAAAACACCAGCTATAATCACTCCACCCGCAAAACCACCACCAGGTGTCAGATGCCCATGTAGAATAATATATACACCATAAATGAATATAAACCCGATTACGATATTAGTTATCGTTTTAACAATCAAACTCATTCCCTTCATTTTTTCTTCCTCCCTGACTTTCGCATTAATGCTACAACACCGATAACCGAAGTAAACAGCACTGTCGCTTCACCTAATGTATCAAGTGCACGAAAATCAAGAATCACATCGGCAACTAAATTTGCTCCTCCAGTCTTAGGAAGTCCGAGTTTAATATATTCACTGGCAACTCTCATTATTGGATTTCCAAAATCCGGCATCTCCTGTAATGTTCTAAACATAACAATCAAAAATAAAATTGCAAAAAATGCAAACATAACAATAGAAAAAATCTGGGTGCCTGATAATTTTTTGCGAATTGTTTCATCAACATGGGTGGTCCGTAAAATCACTGCTATGAAGATGACCATTGTGAGAACTTCAATAACGATTTGAACAATCGCTAAATCTGGAGCCTGTATCAAAATAAACATAATAGCTACTGAAAAACCAACTGCGCCCAGCGAAATAACTGCAGCTAAGAGATCTTTAATTTCAGTCGCGATGATTGCTGCAATTAACATAAAAGCAAGAAACAGATAGAGTTCAATCATTTAGACCTCCTTGTTCACCCATTTTTGCCCTTGTTCTCCCTTGTTTACCCATTCTTATAGCACCAATAATATCAATATAATAATTCCACCCAAGAATATCCATCCGACATAGTTATATAACTCACCAGTATGTAAGGCTGACAACAAACTACCCAATGCTTTGATAAGTTTACCAATATATTTATAAAAAGCAACAATTAAGGAATTTATGACATCTTTAAATACCACAGCCAACCCGCGCATTATTCCAAGGAAATGATTATAGAAATCAAAAGCACCGCCCTCACCAAAATCATAGGTCTTTTTCAACATACCAAGTGTATTAACAGAAGAATAAAAATTGGGGCCAGTTATTCTCGCTGCTTCTTCATCTAATATCTCTCCGCCAATAAATACCCTGCTTCTTCTCGGCTTCATTGCTGTACCTAATAAGAAAACAATCAAGCCTATAATAACTCCAACAATAATCAAGATTGTAGCAAGACCTGGTGCCCAAAAACCAACCTCGCTAATTTCAAAAGGCAGGGCAGGTAAAACAAATATTCTCAATGGAATTGCCTTAGCAAATATCCCAAAAACTATACAGGCTAAAGCCAGAATGAGCGAGGGCACTACCATTTCAAAACGTGCCTCTCTAACCTTATTAAGCACCTTTGGTCTTTCACCAAGGAACATAGAGTGAAGCAATTTTAGATTATAGGCAAGGGTTAAAATACTTCCGAACATTGCACAGATTAAGAAGATAAACCAAAGAGGAATCTTACCGCTCAACTCAATTATGCCCTGGTATATCATCCACTTTGAATAAAAACCGTTCAAAGGCGGTACACCAGAGATAGCAAGGGCTGCAATAAAAAATGAAAATAGAGTAACGGGCATTTTTACGCCAAGACCACCGAGCGAGTCCAAATCCGTTGTCTTTGTTCTGTATTCAACTGAACCAACAGAAAAGAATAAAATTGACTTATATAGAACATTATTCAACATATGGAAAAGTGCTCCGGCAATGGCAATAGGAATACCTGTTCCAATTCCAAGCACCATATAACCTGCCTGGGATACAGTCGAAAATGCCAAAAGCCTTTGGGCATCTTTTTGCATTAACGCCATCGCTGCCATAAATATTATTGTTACAGCACCAATAACCATTAAGAGTATTTGTAAAGTCATTGAACTGGAAAGATCAAATACATAATAGGAAATTCTAAGCAATAGATAGAGGCCTAAAAGTTTATCAAGGCTACCAGGTATGTATGCCAATGTGGATGCTGGCACTACTTTTGCCGACTCCGGTATCCAGGTGTGTAACGGCATAGTACCTAATTTTGCAAGTGCACCAATCATAATCAAAACATAGGATGTTATAAACCATGGATCATTTAATAGTATTCTGGGTTGTAAAGGGAAATTAACATTCCCAACTTTGGCCAAAAGTATTACAATACCCAACAACATAAGAAAATCAGCTACGCCAATAATCGTTATCGCTTTTCGTGCAGCAAACGAACTTTCTTTTTTACCAACCAGGAGAATACCATATAAAGAAAAAACAAGCACGTTCCAGAAAATCAATAAGAATATCAGATTGCCGCTGATTACCACACCATTGGCAGCTGCAAGAATAAAGGCAATATATAGATAATATACTCTTTCTCTTGGTTTTTTCGACATTGCCTTTAGAGAATATACCCATACCAGAAATGCAAATATCGCATTAAAAAGAAGGATAAATCCTCCAAGACTATCAATATAAAATCTAAAATCAATGCCAAATACTGTAGCCGGTATCTGAACACCCACCGCGGTTCGAGTGAAAAGAAAGATTTTTATTGCATAAAACAAAGTAAGAAGAAAACCAAGAAAGTTGAATTCTGTACGCAGACGATTGATAAGGTATCCGAGCAAACCACATACTATTGGTACCAGCACAACAAGATAATACATTTCAAATTCAGCACCGAAAATAATAGTACTCATTCTTAAAACCCTCCATTAGCTATTAAATAACTTATGGGTCGATAAAAGAAAATACCAAGAAGTAAAGAAACCAACGCAAGAATAAATACCACAGTTAATCCAGTGTAACTTATATCTTTAATCTTTGCAGTCTTTTCGCCAAAGAACAATTTATGATAAAATCTAAGATTGTAAAGAAGTGTGAACAAAGCAGCAACAATCGCTCCAATGCCAAAATACATAGTGTTATTAACTGCACCAATGACTACACCTAATTTAGAAAAGAATCCAATCATTGGAAAGAAACCAATAATAGAAGCTACCAAAAATGCCATTGAAATGCCAAGAACAGGTGATTCCTTAAGCATACCACTAATAGCATTAAGATCTTTTTTACCTGTTATATCTTCAATAAGGCCAACACCATAAAATAATCCTGATTTTGCAAGGGCATGGGCAAGGATATATAACAAACCACCTATCAGACCATACTTACCGCCCACTGCAAATCCGAGTAAGATAAAACCAACCTGGCTGATTGTCGAAAAAGCAAGTAAATCTCTTAAATTGTTAGCCAGAAGTGCTGCACCTCCTGCAATAATACTTGTAGCAATTGCCAGCCAGGCAACAGTATTAAAAAATTCCGGAGCAAAATAATTGCCAGTTGTAAAAAGTCTCAAGAATAGAATAACGCCAATGTTTTCAGCCACCCCAGCAAGACAGCCTCCAATTGACGCAGGGACTGATCTATATGCTGGGACAAGCCAGATATGAAGGGGAATAATTACTGATTTTGCAAGAATACCAATTAGAATGAGTATTGCAGCAAGATCATTATAAATTTTGATGTCAAAGAAATTAAAAGTTCCATTATCAAGATAGAGCATTACTAAACCTATGAGCATAATAGCAGCTGCAGCAAAGTTTATTAAAAAGGTAAAGTTTGCCGCATAAATATTTTCTTCTTTTCTGTAAAAACCTACTGCTCGCCATATAGCAAAGGTTGATATCTCCCAAAGAATAAATATGAGTAAAAGATTATAAGAAAGAGCGACTCCTACTCCCGAACCAACGATCAGAAGTAGCATAAGATAAAATTCTAATCTATGTCCCTTCTGCTTTATTGTTGCAAGTGCATAGATAAAAGACATTAAACCGATAAATACAAATAAAACACTAAGGAAGATACCAAATCGATCCAAGAAAAAGTCAAGTCCTATCATTTTTTTACCTCTAATTGCATTGAATTGCC
>SOIY01000086.1 GCA_004376785.1 Candidatus Stahliibacteriota bacterium
GGTATGATTGGGTCGAAGAGGTTGTGACGAAAAGAGAACTAGTTCAGAATAATGAAAGTAAATTTCAAAATGCACATAAGTTTTCCGGGAATGATTACTTTTCTTTCTGATTTTGGTGATAGAGATTGGTTTGTCGCAGCAGTTAAAGGTGAGATATTAAAGATAAATAAAAAGGTTTTAATTGTAGATATAACACACAGGTTAGTTCCTTATGATATTAATTCTGCTGCCTTTGTATTAAAATCTGTGTATAGAAATTTTCCCGCAGGGACTATCCATCTTGTGGTTATTGATCCTGGTGTTGGTAGTGAAAGAAAACCGATTATTGTAGAGTCTACGGGATATTATTTTGTCGGCCCTGATAATGGAGTGTTTTCCTATATTTATAATAAAGATTCCAGGGTCTATAAGATTAATCAAAAAAAGAGATTGAGTTCAACATTTCATGCGCGGGATATTTTTGGTCCTTCTGCGGCACGATTGTCAAAGGGACTAAGCCCAGAGGTTTTGGGAATTAATAGAAAAGATTATGTGAAGTTCGAATTCCCTAAGATTAAAAAAACAAAGAGGAGAATTTATGGTGAAGTTATTTACATTGACCATTTTGGCAATCTTATTACGAATATTCCGAATAGTACAGATGTAAAAGAATTGTATATATTGAAAAGAAAAGTACTTGTAAAGAGATTTTATGGTGAAGGTAAGATGGACGAAATTATTGTAATTAAAGGAAGTTGTGGCTTTTATGAGGTTGCAAGTAATAAAAGGAACGTAAAAGCGATTTCAAGTGTCAAAATCGGCATGAAGATCATAGCCAGATGTTCTTAGTAGAATAACTAAATTTACGCAATTTGTTTCAAACCCTATTATAATCCAGCATTCTTTTTTATAAGATTGTATATTGACTAAATAATTTATTCATATAGAATAGAAAATGAACAAATTGAAGAAAATTTTAAAGAAGAGAATACTATTACTTGATGGTGCGACAGGTACAAATCTGTTGGATAAAGGACTGGCACCTGGAGAATCTCCAAGTATATTGAATTTAAAAAATCCTCAGGCAGTATATGAGATTCACAGAGCATATATAGATGCTGGCTCAGATGTAATTCTTACTAATACGTTTACTGCCAATCCAATAAATATATCATCAAGTAAATTAAAAAAAGTTATTACAGAAGGTGTAAAAATAGCAAAACGCGCTGCAGCAAATAAGGTAATTGTAATTGGTGATGTAGGTCCTCTTGGTGAGCTTATCAAACCCTATGGAGAAATGGGGTTTAATGAATCACACAAGATATATTACAATATTTTTAAAATATTGTACAGTTCTGGTATAAAAACCTTTTTGATTGAAACATTTACGTCTATAATTGAAGCAAAAGCTGCATTTCTTGCAGCAAAAAATTTTTCAAAAGAGATATTTATAAGTTTATCGCTTCAGGAAAATGGCCGTACTATAATGGGTGAAATCCCGGAATCAATTGCAGTGGTGTTTGAAGCACTCGGAGCAAAGGGCGTGGGGATAAACTGCACATTGCCAGAGGTTGCAATCGAAGCCATCGAAAAAATGGCAAAGATTACTAATTTACCATTGATAATAAAACCGAACGCAGGAAAGATAAAGATAAATGGTAATAAGGTACATCATACTCTTTCTGATTTTGAAATGGCAAAATATTTTAAAAAGTTTGTCAAGGCAGGGGCAAATATTGTTGGTGGTTGCTGCGGTACCTCCCCTGTTTACATTAGAAGCATTGCCAAGAAAAAAAAGAATCCAAAACCACGGAAAATTGTTAGAGAATTTATTCTTGCCTCGCCCAGTAAAATTTTAAAAGTTGATGACAAATCATTGATCATAGTTGGTGAACGATTAAATCCTTCTGGTCGCAAAAAAGTAAAACAAAGGCTGAAGAGTAGAGACTTTAAAATTTATGCTGAAGAAGCAAAGGCACAGGAGCAAGCAGGCGCTGATGCACTTGATGTCAATGCCTTTATTATTGAATTAGATGAGAAACAAACATTGGAAAATGCAGTTTGGGAAGTTTTAAGAAATTCACAACTCCCATTATTTATTGATACACAAGATTTTGATGCAGCAAGCAAGATCCTTTCTTTTTATCCTGGGATTGGGGTATACAACTCAATCCCAGCGCAGAGGAAAGCACTACTGAGATGGCTGCCAATGGTCAAAAGATTTGGATTTAAAGCAATTATCTCACTCGTTGGCGCCCGAATTCCCAGGAGCGTTGAGGAACGAATAAAGAATGTTGAGCTCGCACTGGGAATTGCAAAAAAGATTGGTTTTGCTAAACAGGATTTAATATTTGACCCGCTCGTATTTTCTGTTGCTACTGAACAAGAACAGATTAATTATACACTTGAAACAGTAGCGCGGCTTCATAAGAGAGGATTAAAGACCATTTTGGGTATTTCTAATGTCTCATTTGGTTTACCAGGACGTTCTTTATTGAACGCTACATTGGCTACTGCAGCAGCAGAACGTGGGGCGACATTTTTTATTTTAAATCCATTAGATGAAATTGTAATGAATTCAGTTAATGCGGCAAAAGTATTATTCAAAGGGAATATTTCATACCTGTATAAACAATCGCGTGTTGGTTTTGAGAAAAAAACTGTGGTGTCTAAAGAAGATCTGATAGAGGCAATAATTTATGGTGATAGTAAATCGAGTGTGAGGATTAGCAAGAAATTGCTTGATTTTGGAACACCAGCCCAAGAATTAATCGACAAATATGTTTCTAAGGCTTTAAACAAGGTTGGAGACTATTATGAGAATGGCAAGTTTTTTATTCCAGATTTATTAAAAGCAGCCGAAGCATCACAAGGTGTTCTTACACTTGTTAAAAAATATCTGCCTAAAAGCAAAAAGAAAGGTAAGATCGTGCTTGCTACTGTTAAGGGCGACATACATGATATTGGTAAAAACATAGCCGGTATGATATTTGAATCTGCAGGTTATGAAGTTGTTGATCTGGGAAAGGATGTGTCTTGTAAGAAGATTATTCAGGAAATTAAAAAACATAAACCAGATGCCATTGGTTTAAGTGCCTTGTTGACTACGACTATGTCTGAGATGGAGAATGTTATCAGCGAGTTAAGAAAAGAGAAATTGAATGTAAAGGTAATTATTGGTGGTCCAAATGTAAGTATGGATTACGCAAAAAAAATTGGTGCATTTGGTGCAGCAAGGAATGTAATAGAGGGACTAAGGATTTTAAAAAAGATTAAATAATTTATGATAATAACAAGTTCCAAATTCCAAGCTTCAAGTACCAAGTTCCAAGAGACAAGTTCTAAATTAAAAATTTCAAAAAATGTTACGAGAGAAACTGAATAAACATAAGATCATTACGGTTGAGGTTTTGTTGTCAACCACTCCACATTTGGATAATTTAGTAAATGCTATCAAGCCACTAAAAGACTACATTGATGCAGTAAATATTCCATCAAATCCTCTGGGTAGGCTAAAACCTGATGCATTATGCTTTGCCCATCTTATTCAGGAAAAAATGGGCATTGAGACGATACCACATTTTGTTGCGAGGCATTTTACATCACTTGGATTTGAAAGTCATTTACTTGGTGCAAAGGCATTAGGTATTGAAAATATATTATGTGTAACTGGAGATAGTCCAGTTGGCGGACGGAGTACATTTGAATTGAATTCTCCAAAGTTATTAGACATTGCAAGTAGTTTAAGTAATGGACTAACCTTTGCTAGAAAGGCAATAGAACCGATCGACTTTTGTCTGTGTACAAGTTTTAATCCTAATGTACCTAATGTTAATGGTGAATTTATTAAGATAAAAGAAAAATGTCGGTGTGGGGCAGAGGTTTTTTTTACTCAGCCGATATTTAAACCAGAAGTATTTCTTAATATCCTAAAAGAATTTCGCCAGAGACATAAAGATATTAAAGTAGTTGCTGGTCTCTCTTTTTTATATACAAAAAAGAGGGCATTTAGATTAATGAAATTTTTAGGCATACCCTATGAGTACATAAATAATATTGAGGAAAAAGATGAAACAGAGATACTATTAGAGATCGCAGAAAAATTGAAAGATTATGTCGATGGTTTTTACATAATCCCCATTGCAAAATACCATAATGCGTTAGACCTTATCAGAAAAATTAGAAAGAT
>SOIY01000018.1 GCA_004376785.1 Candidatus Stahliibacteriota bacterium
AAATTTGACATTAGATATTGGGATTTCAATTGACATTTGATATTTGACATTTGGATTTCTCCACTGCTGCCTTCACGAATTTTTCCCAAATCTCTGATTTGGTCAAAAAATTCAGTGTCCCGCTTTTTCTCAGAAAAGGCGGGGCTCCATAATAGCCTCCTTTAAACCATCTCATTTCTTTTCTCCTGGCGAAATTGATTTATGACTATTTTTTAAGTTGTAAATATTGGAGTATTTTGAATTGTCTGTTTGATGTGAAGTTAAATAATTGAGGAGGTTATCAAAGTGGACCCGACCGGGTTCAGCGATTTGAACCCTCATTTCTTTTCTCCTGCAAAGAGCAATCTATAATGAATCATTGTACTAATTATATATATATATTTAGTAATGTCAATATATTTTCTTTGTATACTTTTGAGAATTTACAGGTTATTTAAGCCAGATGAGTTTTTTTGATTGTTCGTATGCACCGGCTTGTAATCTGCAGAAATATATTCCTGAACCAATAGTCCTACCTTGATTATCTCTGCCATCCCAGATGACTGTTTTTTGCCCTATAGCCTGTTTTTCATTCACCAGGGTTTTCACCTCTTGTCCAAGAATATTGTAGATTTTTAAAACTACTTTAGCCGTTTCAGTTAGGTTGTATTGAATTTTCATGGCGGACCTCGTTGGATTCGGGTAGCTTTGAAATAATTGGAATGTATTCTGATGCCCTGTATTATAATCTATTGCAGAAATAGGATTATATATAATTTCTTCATAGGATAATACTGCGTTATATGTTTCAACATCAGTTCTGATCTGAATCCAGTAGTAATCATTTGGTGTCGGAATAGTTGTTAAACTGCTGAAAGGTTGCCACTCTTCCCATTCTATAATGCCAACATTATCATACCACGTATAACCTTCTCCACCAGACCCCGGTGATTCACTTCTTAACCGGATATCAATGTAATTGGTGCCATCAGTGGGAATAAATTCGTTGTAATAAAAAGTCCAATCGGTCGTGCCATTAACTTCTGCGCCAAGAATACTTTCGCCAATAGAATATGAGCTATATCTTGACCAGTAAAATTTTGCGATTATATCTGCATTATTGGCATTCTGCGTTTTAATATATGCATGAAGTGAGTAATATGTTGAATCGGAATAGCATACCATTCGCTTTTCAAGATTGGTAATAATTGGAGAACTACCCACAGGACGAATCTGACATAAAGACCTTGCGCCCTCATAAAAAACAGTATCATCATAAGACTCATCAGGATGATCAAGTAACCAGAGGGTACAGCCTTCATCCTCAAAATTACCAAACCATATTACTTCTCTTCCCAGTCGAAATTGCCAGTTCCTTATAGGGGTAATGGAAACGATAGAAGATATACTACCATCTCTTGTAAGATGCAAAGGGTTAGATATCCAATAACCATTTTGTTCCAGCAACCCGAGTTCATTCGTATATGGCGAAATTTCAGATGTTAAATTAAGTGTGTCCAAAACAATTTCAGCTGTTACACTATCTCTATTTACAATCATATATGTTCCTAATTCTTTTGAACGTCTGGAAAGATTATCCAGGATATGTAACCCCAGTTGACCTTTTGCTCTTTGCGGAATGTAATCGTCAATATAAATCGGAGTCACAGAATAATTGTAAAATCCTGTTTCATTAATTTTAGCATTTAGAATCATTGATGGGAACGTTTCAAAATAGTTTAAATCAAATGTAAAATCTCCCAGCGAATGCGCAATCAATTTTCCATTATAAACTTCAAAAGGTTGTATGACATGTGCATGATGACAGACGACTAAATCTGCTCCTTCATCTATTGTATGATGTCTCAATGCAATATCATCCCATCTGGGGGTCAATGAAAAAGGAGAATAGAACTCATCTTCATTATAATCATTATTTCCAGATATCCTCGGAGGTGCTAACGAATATTCGTTGCCTGCATGCATCTCAACGACAATGAGGTCGGCATCGTCTTCTACAACGTGGATTTGCTGGGAGACATTAAACTCGGTTAGATGTGCAAAACCCGGTTTGTTAAACCCGGCATTCAGATAGGGCTGATAATTATCGTACTGGCCGGTTCGATTGCAGGAAGCCAAAAAAGCAATATTGACACCAGATTTTACAGTAAATACAGGCAAATATGCTTCATAGGAATTTGCACCTGCGCCAGAATATAAAATATCATTTTGTAATAAAACATCCTGTGTTTGACGCATTCCTTCTAAACCATAATCAATTACATGATTATTTGCCAGAGAAACAACATCGATCCCAGCATATACCAAACCAGCTACATTTTCAGGAGACCCTCTAAATATAATCGGCTTAGTAGGATGTGGTGTACCGACAGAACACAGGGGGCATTCGAGATTAGCTACTGTAATATCTGCTGCATCACCTAAAAAAGGAAGGGTCGGTTCAAAAATTGCCTCAACTCCAAGGGTTGGAATAATTCCGCCTGGATATTCATATCCTCTCGCTAACATAATATCACCAACAAAATTCATGGTGACGGGAAAAGTTGTGGGGCCAGGATCGACTGTGATTTGACAGGAAGCTCTTCCCCATAACTCGGTGCTATCTACAACCTCCAGCAATACTGTATATGGATGATTATCTTCAACAATATAAGTATGAAAAGGATTTGGTTCATTACTCGTTGAATCATCTCCGAAATACCAAAAATATAGATGATGCTTACTATCAGGGTCAATAACAGTGCTATAAAATTGGACATCCACACTTCTTATTCCACGAGCATTTACAAAAATTTCACCTATTGAATAGTCTATCTGTACTTGTGGTGGGATTGGAAGATCGCTCGTGATGTTTATTATTTCATCAAAATAAACAACACCATCAGGATCTGTATCCCTGTCATTTATGAAAACGATACCAGTAATAGTGGGTAAATAGCCAAACCAGGCAAGCCAGTCTTCGCCAACCGGGAGTAGATAAATATTCCAGGTATACAAAGGAAATGCTCCCTGATAAACAGTAACCCACGTTTCGATATTCAATTGCTGTGTCCCGGCAAATGAATAAAACAAAGTATTTACTGAATCCACTAAACCAAATCCTTGAATTTCACCGCGGTTCTCAATGAAGGCTGCTACTTGCCAAATATCACCTGTATCTATAGCAATTGAATCAATCATTTCAAGTTTCCAGGTATTCCCGTATAATTTAAGTGAAAATGGAGAGTTATTATAGGTATTCGTGGAATCTAAATTCCATGCATCAGGATCCATGTCTTCTCCAGGATAAGATAATAATTCGATTGTTCCATCGTCAAAATTCTCAATAATTTCACCACGGGCTAAATAAGCCCATGTATTTTGTTCATCCCTTGTATTGTTACTTAAAGAACTCCCTGTAAATTCGTACCGCGCATATACAGGGAAAATAAAAGTTAGCATTAAAGTCACAAGTAATAATATTTTCTCTTTATTCTTCATAATTAAATTTGATGACCAACAAAAATCATATATATAGACTCCAATCTATTTTACACACATAATTACTTAATTTATTATCATTAAGCACGATATAAACTATGTTGCAATAAAAATTACATTATATTATAAGTAATTATGATATATATGTCAAGGGTGTAAGTGAACAATCAAAAAAACTCATCTGTGCATCAAGTTTTAAACGTTTTATAATTCTTTCGGTATTGACATTTTGTCGATTCTTGTTATTATTATCTATAGGTTTTTGAAAAATCTTTAGAAGGCGCGTTTTCAGACCATAAAGCTCTGGTGCCGTTGCAAATAGTTCGTGTACATTTTTTTGCACGAATATTAATAATTTGAAACAGCACTGGCATACAAGGTAGATCTCGCGTCTATATTAGATGATTAAGAACTTTGATCATGTTTGATTAATAAAGGGGGTATAGGTTTTTTATTTAATTACTGTTCTCTGTTTTTATATGATTTCTCAACAAGGCGGTGCAGAAGCACTCCTTGGAAAAATACATTTTGATATGGCTGGTAGCGTGCTGACTCCTGAATCAGAGACTATGCTCAAGGATATAGCCAATAAGATACGTGCAGAACCGAATTTAATGATTGACGTGAACGGCTACACAGATAATGTCGGTTCGGCTTCTGCTAATGTCGCCCTTTCCAAGGAAAGGGCAGACCAGGTGAAAGCTTATTTAGTGGATAACTTAAAAGTAGCCAGTAACAGAATCCATGCTGCAGGATTGGGCGCACAAAACCCGATTGCCTCGAATGAAACCGAAGAAGGCAGGCAAGAAAATCGCAGGGTGGAGATCGTAATACGCAAGCCTGATGCTCTGCTGATATGGTTTAAGAATGATGTAAAGGTGCAGCCGCCGACTATAAAACCCGATTGGCTCGATCCAGTTCCGAACTTTTATCTTTATCGCCGTTATAAAATAACTACCGGCAAAAAATCGCGCGCAGATATCCTGTATCCAAATAAAGGTGTGCTGAGCATAGGCGAGGACGCCATGGTCATTGTTCACGGTCTGGAACTGAAGCGAAAAGAAAAACCGCTCATAAAAAATTTCGAATTGCAGAGCGGCGGTCTAAAGACAATATTAAGAGATATAGGCAGTCAGGATGATTCTCTTATAAGCACACCGGCTGCCGTGGTTGAACTGTATCCCCAGAGCAGTGAGATACTGGTGGACGAAAAACTAAAAGAACTGGTATCTGTTTATCAGAGCAATGCCGATGTCTCGGCTGTGGCAGACAAAGGCGAGGATACGATCGTTAAACAAGAAGAACCGCCTGAACAACCCCGTCCCCTGCCTTTGGCACCGGTGCTTATTTCTCCGCAGATGAACGAAAAAAAGTTTTTTCCCGACGACATCATATTTGTCTGGCAGCCGAGTGGAGTGCTCTCTCATCTCGTAGTAGCCGAGGATTCTCTATTTCAGGAAATAACTTTTGATGCCTATATTGCCAATGATTCGCTGGTCAGTTCATTAAGAGAAAATAGATACTACTGGTATGTAAGCGGAATTGATAAAGATAGCCTGGAAGGTGAATATTCTGATTACAGGACATTCATTGTTGAGATCGACACCTTGCAACCGCAGCTTAAGGTAAGCATCTTGCCGGGCAAACAAGAAGGCGAATTTATTGTTGCCGGTCATACAGATACAGATGCAAAATTGTATGTGAATGATGAAAAAATTAAGACGGATAAAGACGGGTCATTCTCTTATACCATACCCAAAGATTATCAGGGCAGTTCTGTTTTGGTCAGGGCAGTCGATAATGCCGGAAATACTACAGAAATCAGTTGCAAGATTCCCCGCGCGCCCGTGTTTATACTGGGTGTGAATGCCGGGATGTTCAGAATGCAAAGTCCCAATAAAAATAATACAGAACTGGGTTATTGCTATGGTCTTGAGTTCACCAGAATGTTGTCGCGCAGCATCAGTTTCTATCTAAATACAATGATGGGAAAGATCGAGAAAGAGGTCGGCAATGAACTCTATAAGACAAACATCATACCGTTTGAGATCGGTTTCAGAAAGGAGTTCAATCTGGGCAGCATATCGCCGTTCTTTAATATCGGCTCGGGTTTTATATGGTGGCAGAATAGTTTAAATGGTGAGGTTATTGTTACAGCCGGTGACGACGGCAGAGGATTTGTTGATACGTCAATAGGGTTTGGGCTTGGTTCTAGGTTCTATTTAGGCAGGAACTGGCTTTTGAATCTGCAAGCCAATTACACGCATTTTTTCAGTAATGGTCAATATTCCTTTGGTTTGGACGATGCCAACACGCTCATAAGATTCGGGATCGGGATTCAATACAGTATGCAATAATGAATACAAAACCGAGATTTGTACGGAGATAAATTAAATGTTTAAAAGAAGAAAGACCTTTCATGAGATAGCAACAGCAACTATTATCATAGTTGTTGTCGCTGTTTTAAGCATCACCTATGCGCTTTTGAATGTCAATACCAGTGCTCTCGAACTCTCTGCCCGGGAATATGGAATCTCTGTTGCCGAGAATGTGAGTTATAGAATTTTTTATGAGGTTGAAGGCTTTGAAACTGCACTAAAGCAGATAACCAACATCCTTAACAGCCCCGGCATTTCAACCACAGAGAAGATAGAACTGACAAAGGCGGTTATGGTGCTTGAGTCAGTCGACTTCATTGCGGTTTTTGATGAAAAAGGGAGAAAACAGGATGTTGTAGCGTCAAGCGCGATTGTTGTACCGGATGTACTTTCTGAAAAAGTATGTCAAGCCGCCATTGAGAAAGAAAGATATTACGGTCTTGTTGTTGATGAAAAAAATAGCGCCAGATTGGGTATCCTTATTCCCTGGTGGCGCAGAGATGAAATCTTCGCTTTTCTTTATACTGAGATAGACCTTTCTGATATCTCTGTCTACATAAAAGAGATTTCCCAATCACGGCTTGGTGCAGAAGACTTAATATCTGTTTTTGATCGAAAGGGCAATGTTGTTCTTCCTTTAGAAGAGACCAGACAGGAGTTTTTAAGATCTGTACTACACCAAGGCTTTATTACAGAAGGCGGCCGGTTAGAAGCGCTGTTTAACAATAATGTTGTTGCTGCGTACAATTATACTGACGAAGAAAAAGGAAAAATGCTCGGTGTACTGATCAGTATGCCTGACCTTTCCTGGGCTGTTTTCATCCAACAGCCGTACGAGACGGTCTACTGGAGTCTTGGTAGAATGAGAAGACTTTCGATCTTGGTTGGAGCTTTATCCCTCTGTTTTGCAGTGTTTTTAGCTTTTGTGATTTCAAAATATATAACTCGTTCCATAGCCAAACTCACTCACGGTATCCGGCAGGTAGCGAATAAGAATTTCACAGTGAAGGTGGATGTTCAGTCAAAAACTGAGATCGGCGAGCTTGCAGATACCTTTAACCAGATGGTGGAAAAATTGAATTTTCACCGGAAACATGTTGAAGAACAGCAGAAAAAGTTGAAGATCCTTGCCCGAACAGATGCACTGACCGGCTTGAATAATCACGGTTACTTTATGGAGAAGTTGACTCACGAGGTCCAGCAGGCAGTTCGCGACGGCTCACTGCTGAGCGTCATGATCCTTGACCTGGACTACTTCAAGCGCATTAATGATACATACGGTCATCTGACCGGCGACCGCGTTCTTTCAACGATCGCAGAAATAATTAAGGAACAACATATACGCAAGACCGATATCACTGCGCGCTATGGTGGAGATGAGTTCTGCCTGGCCCTAACCAATATTAAGGCACCAGAGGCAAGGGATTTGGCTGAGAAATTGCGCGCGGCAATTGCCGATAGGGTATTTTCTGCTGATGACGGTACAACGTTCCATATCACGTGCAGTATTGGTCTGGCTCAGCATCGTAAAGATATAGAGGCCCCCATGACAATTCTGAAACTCGCAGATCATGCCCTTTATGAGGCAAAATCCGCAGGCAGAAACCGGGTCAAAGAGAAGACATAGTGAATGTGGAGTGTGTAATTCGAATAAATCTTTTGTTTTCTTGACAGATTATCTATTTGGCTTCCAAGAAAAAGAGAACTGGTGGGTCATACCCAGTTGTCCGTAAGCAGCAGCCGCATAATCGAATCCAAAATTCTTAAAGCAGACACCTAGCCCGGCTCTTAAACCGGTCAGACCTGCCATACCTGAACCAGTCCGGTATCCGAATCTCAATGCCAATATCTCAGCAATCCAGTACTCTACACCCAGCGCAATGCTGAACTCATCCGCATTAGAGATAATAAAATCCTGAGCAAATCCTAACTCTTGCAGGTTGTATTGCCAACCGAGTCGAACCAAAAGCGGCAGGGAAAACCTTTCCTGGTCTAATTCAATGCCGGTTCCGAAATTGCTTAATGAAATACCGATTTGCAATCCTTTTATCGACAGCTCGTACATTCCGCCCGCATCAAATGCTATTGCTGTGGTAGAGAGACTTTCATGCTTTTCACTCAAGAATTTAAATCCAACCCCAATACATGCTTTGTCGAGTTCTTTTGCATAACCGATATTTACTGCCCAATCTGATGCGGAAAAAGTATAATTGGGAATTGTGTCGCCTCTGATTGTTATACACGGTATTTCTCCTGAATCCCAGTAATTGAACGACAAGCCAAAGGTGCCGATATTCCTGAACGCATACGCAGCGGCAAAGTACTCGTGCCTCATATCCAGAAGCCATGCATTATGCATAAAAAGTAGTTCAATCGATTTAATCTTTCCGAGTCCAGCAGGATTATAATAGAGTGCTGACGCATTATCAATATAAGCAGCAGATGCCTCGCCCATGCCGCAGATCCGAGCATCAACCGGTATCTTTAAGAATGCTGCTCCGGCATCTCCGGGACCTGCATAAAGCAGGCTGATAATTATAATTAGTGAAATTATTATAAGTTTCTTCATCTTATCTTTTTTACCTAATGACCGACAATTTGCCCTTTTTAACTACACCATCAGAGGCCGTTACAAGATAGATGTATATACCACTTGCTACATCCGCATCCCATGCACAATGTCCATCACCGTCTTCAATATCAGACCATACCAGAGAACCAGAAAGGTCATAGACCCTCACATTTGCGCCTTGTGGTAAACCCTGGAAATGAATTCTGTCGTGCGCAGGATTCCGGTTCGGTTTAAATGGTATCGGAACAATGCTTAAGGAATCGAGACTGTTCCTTGATATTGGACCTTGAACAGTCACCATAAAACTCTCTTGAGCATAGACCCCAGCCTCAACAGCATGACCCCGAATTGTAATAATCCCGGCATATATTCCTTCAGGAAAATCTTCAGGTATTACCACAGCAAGCGTGCACACAGCTGATTGCCCCACACTTAAAGCATTGGGCAGACCGAGTATAAAAACGCTGTCCAGAGCCGTCGCACCAGGACCGTAAAGTGTTTTGTTAAGTACATAAATTGAATCCATATGTTCAAGACTCGGACCATCAAGTGTGTCGGGATTATACGACGCATCAGTATTCACCAGTACAAATTCTGCCTTGGCATAAGGCGAGTATACAGGTCCAGCAGGCTGAGTCTTCAAGTTTATTGTACCATTTTCTACATCGAGTGAATCATTGTCCACGTCCAGGTCTATAGCAACCCAGCCCCTGATTGAATAGATATTACCGCCGAGTGAATCCTCAAAAAAATCCTGCCAGACAAGAAAGAAATTCGTGATATTATCGATTGACCTCACAAAAACCAAAGGCTGATAAAAAGCCCTTCCAAAACTGGCATTGCTTATTCCGGTAAACGTACTAATAAAAGACTGGCTGTTTAAGAACCGGTCTGTCGAATCATTGTATGCTGCAACGCGAATATTGTATGTTTCATCTCCTTCTGGATCGCCATGCCAGGCGGCAACCATAGTCCCATGGGGATCCATTCTGATTACTGGTTTGAAGTTATCATACGTTATCGATGTATCAGGCTCCCACCAGTTTACTCGTTGATTCGAGCCGGGCGACAAAGTGTCTCTGTGCATTTGACTGAACCAGATATCAGGATTGACGTCACCTCCGCCGCGCCGTGCATCTTCCCAGCATACCAAAATATTACCGTTAAATGAATTATAGGTCAGTGAAGGATTGCCCCTGTAGACCTCGCTCATATCATCATTAATAATTATGTCTTCTGCCAAAAATGTATTACCTCTATCCTGGGAACAGTTATATCCAATCCAGGGATAAAGGTACTCGTTATTGCCTGATGTACCCAGTGCCCAGGCACAGTGCACCCAGCCGGTGTCGTCAACCACAAGATATGGATTCCTATTAACATGGTCAGGATTATTATCAACAATCCCGAGGTCAATAAACGACTCTCCAAAATCTATTGAACGGGCAAGCTTTATGCGCAGCGAGTCAGTCGCATTATCAGCCCACAAAAGATAGAGAAATGTAGTATCCGGGCTGCTTTTGCTGTCTACGGCAAGCTTGGGCTGTGGTCCAGGGTTTATTTGAGATTGAAGGTTATTGATTACCATTATTCCCGGCACTGTATCAGGTGTGGACCAGGTCGCGCCGGCATCAGTCGACCTGGTTAAATACACTTTACAGGTATCGTTTCTTCGTGACTGCCACACCACATAAATATTATTTGAATCAATACATAGCCATGGATGTTTATCGTTTACTAAAGGACTCTGGCTCAGATTTATATTCGGCGTGGTCCAGGTTTTAGCAGTATCGCTAGATAATGCAAAATATATTTCATAGTTATCATCATTATCACGGTCATCTTCCCAGACCGAATAGAAAATCAGATTATGGTCTACGATTGTTTGAGGGTGATACGCAGGATGACCCGATAAGCCAGGTGCATCGTCAATCCTGACCAATGTATCAAAAACAATGGTTCCCTGCCAGAGCAAGGAATCAGCTTGAGCAAAGATTATTAAGAGACCGATAAGAAGAAAGAGCTTTCGCATTAATCCTCCTTTAGAACTGGTGCCGTTCCAAATAGTTCGTGTTTTATTTTTGCACAACCATTAGAAAACCGAACTTTTTCAATTTGAAACGGTACTGGTTATTATATTTAATTAATAGTAGGATGTCAAGACGTATTGTACTAAACCTGGATAATCGTTAGTATATTCCGGCAACTCGATAATTGGTTATTAATTTTCCCCAGCGTTACATTATATGTCTATTATAAAAACATCAAGTAATTTGCTGCAAATATTCTATTATTTATTTTACATTTAGATTAAACCATCTGTAATGTTGTTAAGACAATGTGCGTTTTCAAAATTCGATGATGTATTTATTTTGTTTGAATATTTCTTACCAGGAGCGACGCCCACCACCTCCTCTTCCGCCACCACCTCGACGGTCTGAACTATCTGTACGGGGACGCGCCTCGTTAACATTAAGCGCTCGTCCCATGAACTCCTTGCCGCTCATGCCAGCGATCGCAGCTTGGGCTTCATCTTTATTAGGCATATCCACAAATCCGAATCCTCTTGATCGACCACTGAACTTATCCTTTATAATGTTTACAGATGCTACCTGCCCAAAGGCTTCAAAAGCCTTTTGTAAATCGCTGTCTTTAGCATCATGCGACAAATTTCCCACGTATATATTCACGTAACCTCCTTTATGTAAATTAGTATATCCAAATCTAATATAATGTCAAGTGATACATTGAGAATGTGGTTTTCGACACACCTTCTCAATATCCCTGACTATTGTAAAAAATGGAGGTTAGGTCATCTCATTCCTTCGATACTACAGCTGGACATTTGACAATTTAAAAAACCAACCCCACGCATTATTTTTCAATAAAACTTCGAAACGTTCCGTAAGTCCGTATGTTCAGGTTTGTTGACAAATAAACATAAACAGGTTATAATGCGTTAGATTTGGGACCAAAAGTAGATGAATTAAAAAAGGAGGTAAAAAATGGAGCGACAATGGAAAAAGATATCCCTTTTAGGGCTGACGACGTTCCTGAGCTCTTTTGTTTGGCTGGTGTCAGCAGCAGCCTCTCTTCAGGAAGAGGCAATATTCCTGCGTGATACTGAAAATGGACCGATAGTTGTTCAACAACAGGGATTGTCCTATACCAGTGGTGTAGGGATGTTGGAAGACCCTGTGGTGGTTTGGTCACACTACTTAACGGATGCTATTTACAACACCACTTCCAACACTGTTAATGGCTATGTGTTTGCCGGAACCTACTTAAACCCACCGATGGAGGCCGAACTGTTTGCATTAGGAGGAGGAGGTATTCCAGAATGGGGATATGGCGGTACCGAATTTTACACCGACGCAGGTGACATGGCTTTTACTCTGGCGGCTGTTGATGAAGATGCCTCCGGGGTGAACGTAATCAAATGGACTGGTCCGGGAAACGGTACTCCAGACTGGACTACCAGTTTTGCAGGGTATGGTGTAACTTCCTACGGGCCAATTGCGGTCTCTGATGATGGCTCAACCATAGCGATCATAGCCGCTCCATCTGGAACCGACGCTCATCTACTATTGTTCGATGCAGATTCATCAATCCCCTTGGCCAATTATGTGGCCTCCGGTCTGGGATTTCCCCGGTATGTGAAGATTAATGCAGATGGTAGGTATACGGCCTTCATAGCCTTAGCTACTATTGTAGTTTTTGACCGCAATCTTCTGAATGTGCGCGACCAGATATCAATGGGATTCAGTAATAGCGCCCTGGACATCTCTGGAGATGGTAACTTAATAGCCTATGGCTGGCCCGCTCTCATACTCACGGAATGGAACGGATCGTCTTATCAGCAGTTATGGTCTTGGAGCGCAGGAGGGTATTACTTAAGCAGAACAGTAATATCTACCGACGCTACAACAATCGTCTCCTGTTGGTATACGACCGCGCATAATACCATTAAGGTGGTGGTTCACAACGTTGGTTCATCTACGCCTCTGTGGACCTACGATTATCCTCTCTCGAGTGGAACCTACCAGGAGGCCGCCTATGATGTCGACATCACTGATGACGGAAATTACTTTGTAGTAGGCAGTTGGGGCGATGCCGCGAATCTGAACCCAGAGGTGCATATCTTCCAACGAGATAGTACTCCGCATGTATACTATACTGTGGATATGCCGGGTTCGATGTTTTCCGTAGATATATCCAGTAATGGCAGTTACGCTACTGCGTGCGGTAAACATATTCATGCCAACGTTTCGGGACACGGTGGGGATATCGTAATGATTAACACTGACATCACCGCGATCTCGAGCAATGATTTCGCTAACCTTCCCTGTGAGTTCGCGCTGATCGGTAATCACCCCAACCCGTTCAATGTCAGAACAACAATCAGTTATCAAATACCAGTTACCAGTAGCGTAAAATTGGAAGTTCATAATATCCTTGGTGAAAAAGTAACGACAATAGTAGATGGAGAGCAGGAAGCAGGAAAAAGATCAGTCAGTTGGGATGGTAGAGATGATCAGAAAAGACAACTGCCGGGTGGCGTATATTTTGTACAATTGGAGACACCAAATCATAAAAAAACAAAAAAAGTAATACTACTAAAATAATTCTTTTTAGCACACTTGTATTGCAATGCTTGTGTATTGTAAATACTTTAGTAAGAGTAAGAAAGAAGGTGAAGTGGTGAAGTGGGGTCAAATCTAAACATTTGACAATTCAGTCAGCATACGGGGTAAG
>SOIY01000071.1 GCA_004376785.1 Candidatus Stahliibacteriota bacterium
CCGAAATAGGTGTATTAAGAAATAAGCCCCACACATTACACATTCATAAATGTATGGGGCTGTTTGTTATATTATTAAATTTTATTCGCCGGCCCGTGCTGGCTTTTTCTTTTTCCGCTCAAAGAGCGTATATAACACTGGAATAAAGACCAGTGTAAGGAAGGTTGAGACCATGAGCCCGCCGATGACCGAGCGTGCCATTGGTGCACGTAGCTCATTACCTGCACCGATCCCCAATGCCATGGGGATGAGGCCAAAACTCGTGGTGAGTGCGGTCATCAAAATCGGTCTGAGACGCACCCTGCCTGCCTCAACTACTGAATCGAACACGGACATACCTTGTCTTCTTCGCAGCTGGTTTACATAGGTAATATACACAATCGCATTGTTGACTACGATTCCACCGAGTAATAACACACCCATGAGACTCTGCATATTGATCGTAGTACCGGTAAAGAAAAGCATCCACAGGACACCGATGATCGCAAGCGGAATCGTGAACATAATAATGAATGGTTCTTTAAATGATTCAAACTGGCCGACCATGATCATGTAGACGAGGGCAATGGCGAGCAGGATGACAAGACCCAAATCCCCAAACATTTCCATTTGCTGTTCAAACCCACCACCCATTTCAATCGTGAAATCAGCTGGTACTTGTGTATTATCCACAATCTTCTGGACTTCTCCTGCGACACTTCCCATATCGCGTCCTTCGACACTGCCGGTGATACTAACGACGCGTTTATTATCTTCGTGTTTAATCTGTACTGGACCCACGGCGAGCGTATCCGTGATAAAATTTTGCAAAGGTATTTCGCCGACAGGTGTAGTAATGGTCATCGAGGTAATCTTTTTGAGATCATTACGGTATTTCTTATCGAGCATGATTCTTATATTATATTCTTCTCCCTCTTGGCGGAACTGGCTTGCGACAACACCTTCAATACGGGAGCGCAAGACCGCACCGATCTGATATGGTGTGAGCCCAAAATTTGCTGCCTTTCTACGATCGATGATCAATCGATATTCAGGTTTGCCTTCGCCAATACTCGATTCGAGGTCCACGAGTCCTTTTATCTCTTTCATTTTTGCCATGAGTTTGTCAGATAAGTCTTGAGCCTTATCCAGGTCATAGCCGATGATTTTTACCTCGATCGCCGCACCACCGCCAAACATATGAAATTCACTGCCGCCAAATGTTACCTTGAGTCCGGGAATAGCGTTCACTATCTTTGGCCTAAGGTCATGTTGGATCTGTTTTACTGAACGTTCACGTTTTTCACGGTACACAAGTTCAAGCCAGAGCTGTGCCGCATGTGGACCGGCTGTAGCCGCGAACAAACTCATAAATCCACCTGCACCACTACCAATCGATGTTGATATGATGTCAAGTTCAGGAATCTCTTCAACGATAATCTTTTCGAGTTTTTGAACAGCTGAATCAGTTACCCAGAGATTTGTGCCTACTGGCATCTCGGCATTGATAATGATTTCTCCTCGATCAATCTCAGGGCTCAACTCGGTGCCAATGAGTCCGAAGATAACCAAAAATAAACTTCCTATAAACACCGCAATAGTACCAAAGATGACTGTTTTTTTATGATTGAGTGCCCATCGTATGAGGCGCGTATAAATGCCTTCTAACCCTTCATAAAACCTGCCTAATTTTTGGGCAAACCCCTTACGCTCTTCTCTTCGTTTGATTGTGCGAAAACGCACTGAGAGCATCGGAATAATGGTCAAGGCAACAACAAGAGAGGAGATCAGGGCAAAGGTTACGGTCAGGGCAAGTTGCTTAAAGAAGATCGAGGCAAGACCACTAACCAATAAAAGGGGTAAAAATACCGCAACCGTGGTAAGGGTAGAAGCAGTGATCGCGGTTCCGACTTCTCGTGCTCCAACACTCGCAGCCTTTTCAGGCGCCTCACCCTTTTCTTTATGCCTGAAGATCGCCTCGAACACAACGATCGTTGAATCGAGCACCATGCCAATCGCTACGGTCAGACCACCGAGTGAGATGATATTGAGACTCATATTAAATAAATACATGAAAAAGAGGGAGAAGAAGACGGCGATAGGAATAGCAATTGCCATATAAATAGTTGAACGGAAACTACCCAGGAACAAGAAGAGGATGATGATCGCAAGGATTGCTCCGAAAATCAAGGTTTGAGCAGTACTGCGCACTGAGCGCATAATAAAATCTGCCTGGTTAAAGATAATGCCAATTTTAATACCAGGAGGAAGGTCTTTCTGGATTTTTCCAAGTTCATTCACAACACTGATGCCCACGTTTGCGGCATTGACACCGGTTCTCTTCTGCACCATAGCCCATATCGAAGGAACACCATTGGTGCGTGATATTGCACTCGTTTCTGATGCCTGGAACCGAACCTCGGCTATCTGTGATAATAGGATAAATATGCCATTATTACTGCCCACCACAGTGTTGCGTATTTCATCGAGGTTATCGTATTGCCCTATCGTACGAAGAATATAAACTTTTTTCTCGGTTTCTATATTTCCTAATGGGTAGTTGACATTTTGTGCTTGCAAAGCATTGATGACCTGATCCGGTGTAATTCCTGTGCCTTTGAGCTTGAGTGGGTCAAGGATTATTTGAATTTCCCGAAATGTTTCACTCATTGCATATGAGGCAGCAACACCACCGACACGCTGCAACTTGTCGGCAACGTCTTCGGCAATCTCATCCAATTCGAGTGGGGCGATGTCTCCTCCAATAGTGTACATGACCACGGGTTGCTGAGAGATATCAAATTTAAAGATTAATGGATAATCTGCATCCTCGGGGAAATAGGGCAGGAGAACCCCGAGTATGTCGCGGACATCATTTGATGCTGCATCAAGGTCTGCGCCCCAGTCAAACTCGAGAATGATCATTGAAATATTTTCTGAAGTGCTCGATGTTATCGCATTGAGATTGTTAACGGTTCCTAATGACTTTTCGAGTGGGTCGGTTACCATTGTCTCTATCTCTTCAGGACCTGCACCAGGATAACTCGTCATGACGATCATCATGGGAAACGTGATATCGGGATATAGAGCAACCGGAAGGTTTGTGACCGAGATGAAGCCAAAAAGAATAATTCCTAAAAAGACCATGGAGACGGCGAGTGGTCGTTTTATTGATACATCAGTGATATTCATCATTCACTCCTTGGTATTGGATTAACCTTTTCTCCTCCAGCAAGTCTTTCCTGTCCGATAACGATTACGGGTTCGCCTTGTGATAGACCTTGGAGAATTTCGACATTCTCATCACCGATGATCCCTACTACAACATCCCTGCGTACGGCAGTGCTATCTTTGACAATAAAGAGATAACTGTCTAACAGGGCATGTTTTGGGATGGAAAGGACATCATCTTTCTCATCAAGATTTATTGTGATGCGTGCAGTCATTCCAGGTCTCAGTATTTTCTTGGGGTTATTGATGACTGCCTTGGCACTGATGGTGTGCGTCATCGGGTCGATAACCGGGCTGATTTCTGAGACCTTGCCCTTGAAGAGTTGACCGGGCAAGGCGTCAATTTCTATATCGACTTTCTGTGATTTGCTGATGGCCCCTCCCCGCACTTCGGAGAGGTTGAATTCGACCTTTACCTTTGAATATTCAACGATCAGTACTACTGATGTTTGTGGGTTAATCATTGAGCCGACATCAACTAAGATTTTTCCAACATTACCGCTAATCGGTGATTTGATATTTCCTTCTTCGTATTCAAACCCTATGGACTCGTTGCGTACTGCCATGAGGTTATTGTTTTTTGATACGTATGAACCCTCTTTGACAAAGATTCTCGTGACCCGGCCGCTTGTTTCTGGAAAAACTTGAGCAGTTTTGTTTGCCTTGATTGTACCGAGTACCTCGCACGTACTTCGAACAGTTCCCTTTGAGACCGGTACAACCTCAACCGGAATTATTTTTTCGCTTTGTTCAGTCTGGACGTCTTTTTTTGATGTACCTATTCTGATCATCACTGCTGCAATTATAACAACGACGATGATAAGTATAATTAATACTTTACGCATTTATTCCTCCTCACCAATTGCCTTATAAATTTCGGCTTTTGATGTATAGTATTTTTTTAATACCTCGAGATAATTTATTTTTGCTCGCATTAAGGCAAGCTGTGTATCCATATATTCAAGATTTGTTGCCAGACCATTTTGATATCGCGTCTCGATAATTTCAAAAACCTTTTCAGCCTGACCCATATTTTCTTTAGCTGTAACAGTTGCCTCGTTTGCCGCCATAAGATTCAAATATCCTTGTTTCACCTCAAGGGTAATTGCCCTTTCTAAATTATCAAACACCAGTCCTGCTTCTTTTATTTCAAGTGCTGCCTGTTTATATTGGTATAAATTTTTGAATCCAGTGAATAATGGCCATTCAAAACCAAGATTAAATGTAATATTTGACCCCCATTCATTTCCAGCAAACCCGAAGGGCTTTGTGTAATCGTATGTAGCACCCCCAACAAATGTAGGAAGATTTGCTCTACGTGCAATAGCCTGGCTTAATTTCGTGATGTTTTCAATACTTTTTAGATTTTTTAATTCAATGCGATTCTCGAGTGCATAATCTATTAATTCTTCAATGTTAAAAGCATGGTCCGCCATTTTCAATTCACCAGTAACTCCAAATTCATTATCTAATGGCATACCCAGAAGCATCTTAAATCCTTCTTTCGCAAGCTTTAATGCATTCTCTGCCCTAATTGCTTCTGGTTTAAGATTTGCCACCTGGACCTGAGCGCGCAAAAGCTCAGACCGGGGCACAAGTCCAGCCTTATATCTTGTTTCTACTACTGTCTCATGTCTTTTGAGCTGGGCTAAACTCTCTCTTGCAAGCTGAACCAGCTCTTCAATAACCAAAAGACCATAGAATGCATCGGTTACTGAATAACGTATTTCCTGCTTTCTTCGGACTAGATTGAGTTCTACAATCCTTTTTCCAATACCAGAAATCTTATAGGCATTATAGATCTTTCCCCAGGAAAAAATGACCTGCTGCAATGAAATCGATAAACTGTAATTTTCGCTCTGACCCAAGGGCACAGACATGCCTTCGAAATCTATTACTGGTATATCAGTTATATAGGCGTACCCACCACGCGCATTAATCGAAGGATAGAAAGCAGACAGTGCCTCGCCAACCTGCGCCTGAGATTTTTCAAACTCAACCTGTAACTGTTCGATCTCTATATTATTCTCCAGCGCATAGTCGATTGCTTTATCAAGTGTAAAATGAAGTGTATCAAGATCTGCCACACCTATTAATAAAGTTAAAATTATTAACATTATTGCCTCCTAAAAGTTCATTATGGTATGATTATTTTTAGACCGATACCATTTTCCCATAGTTTTTCGTCTTTGTCTTCAAAACCGTATTTATAAATGTCTGCGCTCGCAATGTAATTGTATCGTGTCACATATTCTAAAGCGATGAACTTAAATGGTTTAACCTGAAGGGTAAATCCTCCGACAAAACCAATATCTTTCTCATCCACGGGTTCTCCAGGAACAAATTCAATGAATTCGCCGCTTTCATCAAAGCCTTTCCAGAAATATAAGCCAAAACCTGTTTCCGGAGAAACATGTAGCCAATCTAATTTCAGAAATGGAAGAATATTAAAACTGGCACAGAGTGTGAGTGGAATGTACTCATAAATATAAGTGTATTGATCAAAAGGAATATCGTATTTTAGTTTACTACCTCTCAATTTTAATCCTATATTCGGTATGAAATTATGTATTGCAATCTCGCCGCCTATGTTCCATTGATCCTTAGAAATTTCAGCATCCTGATACAAAATATATGATGAGTAATTTGCGCCAATAGAAAATTGCACTTTATTACTTCCCTGAATTAAACAAGTAAGCATAACTAAACTGGATAAAAATGCGGGAAACATCCTACCTCCTTTTTTTCAAACCATTAAAAAATAACTCGAGAGTTGCATTTTTTTCCACAGACATACCAGGCATAAAAAATTGAGCAAAAAAGCCTGTGCGTATGGTGTTGAGAAAATACAATGCAGCAAGCCGTGGATTCACTTTTCGGAATTCCTTTTTCTTAATACCATCTTCAATAATCTGAGCAATGAGTGTTATCATTTCTTCGATACGAATGAAAATTATCGGTTTTATAGCCTTCATGATTCTTCTCGTTAAATTAATATTCTCTATGGAAAACATCGGAAACGAACTTTTGAATTTTACCATATAATTTATCCACTCATCAGCAGTTCTTTGTAACATCTCTGTGCTTGTGAGATCCTCCTTATGGATTTTCTGCAGATACTCCATCGCTGTTACAAAATGTTCCTCAATAACACTAATATAAAGTGATGGCTTATCCTTGAAATACAAATATGCCGTGCCTTTAGCAATCTTTGCCGCTTTAGCAATGTCATCAACCGTTGTCTCGTAAAATCCCTTCTTGGCAAACAACTTTATTGCTGCATCAATTATTTTCTTTCTCAAATTCTTTCTTCGCATCTGACTGACCAGTCAGACAGTATAGCCAAAATTCAAAAAATGTCAATAGGGTATTTTTACTTATCTGTCCTACGTTATAACAAGCAGATTAGCCCTACACTAGTGTTGACATTAATCCATTTTTAATTAAAATAGTAAAAAGGAGGATGTATGGTAGAAGGAATGGAAAAGAAACTTAATCCGGGTGAAGTTTTATTTAACGAAGACGACAAAGGCGATGTTATGTATCTTATTCGTGAGGGTAAAATTAAAATTACCAAAGGAAAAGGTGAAGACGAAAAAGTACTTGCAGTATTAAAAGAAGGAGACTTTTTTGGTGAAATGGCTATTATTGATGACTCACCCAGGTCGGCTTCGGCAATTGCAGCAACCTCAGTATCACTTTTAGTTATTGATAAAGAAACATTTACATCAAAGATTAAAGAAAATCCATTAATCGAGTATATTTTGGAGACGCTTTCAAGAAGATTAAGAACAACAGATGAGCAAATCAGGCTTTTGACGATAAAGAGTGAAGAACGAAGGGTTGTTGCCTACATCATTACTAAAGCCAAAGAAACAGGTAAGAAGACTGACCTTGGTATTGAAATTACACCATTTTCCTATGAAAATGTCTCGTATATAACTGGTATTGATCAAAGTAAGATTAATAACTATATTAGAAATTTGGAAAAGGCAAACCTCGTTTCAGTAAAGGATAACACCATGATCCTCAAGGGCATTGAAGATTTAGATGACTATCTAAGATATATTGCATTGAAGGAAAAATTCGAAAAACCATAACACATGGTGATTATATTTATATGTATGATTATAATAACTCTTTAATTTACATCAAAAGGCATACAATTGGAAAAACGTAAGGAAAACGAAACAAGATTCAAAGAATTGAGTACGTTGTTACTTTCTAGAGAGATATTAAAAAATCCAAAAGAATATGCAGCAATTTCAAAAGAATATAAAAAGCTAGAACAGATCATCCAAGAGCACAAGAAACACGATAGAATCCTCAAAGAGATCAATGAAACCAAGGATATTCTTCAAAACGCTGATGAAGAGATGAAGGAGATTGCAGAACTTGAACTCGAGGATTTAGAAAAGCAATTGGTAGCAACACAAAATAAAATCAATGATCTGTTGAACCCAGAATATGAAGAATATCAAAAAAATTGCATTATTGAAATCAGAGCTGGAACTGGTGGTGATGAAGCATCATTATTTGCAGCTGATTTATTCCGGATGTATATAAAATATATAGAAACAAAGGGATTAAAATATGACGTCCTTTCTTCGCATACAAATGATGTAGGAGGCTACAAGGAAATAGTTTTCCTTATTTCTGGAAAAAACGCCTACAAAATATTCCATTTTGAAAAAGGTGTTCACAGAGTGCAGCGCGTACCAGTCACTGAAGCAGGTGGAAGAATACATACATCAACAGTCACGGTTGCTGTCCTTCCGGAAATTGAGGAAACCCAATTTGAAATAAACTCTGATGATTTAAGGATCGATACTTTTAGAGCTGGAGGTCATGGTGGGCAAAATGTAAACAAGGTTTCATCCGCGGTCAGAATTACACACCTACCCTCAGGAATGGTTGTCAGTTGCCAGGATGAACGCTCACAACATAAAAACCGGGTAAAGGCAATGAAGATTCTGCGGGCGAGATTAGCAGCAATTGAACAGGAAAAAAAACAGGCAGAAATACACCGGCAAAGACGGCAACAGGTTGGTTCTGGTGACAGAAGCGAAAAGATTCGAACATACAATTATCCTCAAAATCGAATCACTGACCATAGATTAGGACTGAGCCTGTACAATTTAGATACCATTATTAAAGGTGACTTAGATAACATCATAAATAGCCTTGAAAAATATGAAAGAAATAGTAAAGCAAGTAAGTAAGGATCTTGAAATAAGTTCAGGAGAAGCAGAACTCATTGTTGCTTCTCTGCTTGAAAAACCACGATTTGGAATTTATTTTAATAATAAATTAGATATGGAAACAAAGAAAATTTTAAATATGAAATTGATAGAGTTAAAAAACGGTGTACCTATTGAATATATTACAAAAAAAGTACAGTTCCTCAATTTTCTGCTGTGCATTTATCCTGGAGTCTTCATTCCAAGGCTCGAAACTGAATATTTTATTGAAATGATTGAAAAATTCACCAATTTTTGCCCTGAAAAAATTTTAGAGATCGGTACAGGAGCCGGTGCAATATGTATTGCTCTTGCTACTATTTTTCCAAAAGCAAAAATTATTGCAACTGATATTTCCCAAAATGCAATAGATTGCGCATTGGAAAATATAGAGCGATATAATTTAACGGAACAGATACATTTATTACACTGTAATATGTTTGAAGGACTTTCGGGAAAATTTGATATGATCGTTTCAAATCCACCATATATCCCGCATTCGCGTCTTAAGTCTTTACCAAAAAGTGTTAAGCACTTTGAACCAATTTTGGCAATCAATGGAGGTGAAGGAGGCATTCAATTTATAAAAAGATTGATACTACAAGGTAAAGATTACTTAAATCCGGGCGGACAAATAGCAATTGAGATAGATGAAACTGAAGTAAAAATTTTACAGAAATTCTTTGAAACAAATATTTCTACACCTTTTTATTTTAAAAAAGATTTATTCGGCCGTTTCCGTTATCTTTTTATAGGAAACTGTAAAGTATTGGATTCCGAATGATAGTGAGGAATAAGATGAAAATGAAGAAAGTAAAAATAATTATTAATTCAAAAAAAACTACGGCAAAAAAAATCTTAAAACAAGCCCAAAAACTGCTTCAGGCTAACGGATTTGTAATTTCAAGAACCCCTGACTTTATTATCGCCCTGGGTGGTGATGGCACACTGCTTCACACAGCTAATCTTTATCGCAATAAAGGAATACCCATTCTTGGTGTAAACTCAGGTGGTCTTGGTTTTTTAACTGACGTAACATTTAAACAATTATCCAGCACATTAGCCGAAATCAAAGTTAAAAAATTTCTTATAGAAAAACATATGGTTATACAGGCAGACTTTGACCGGAGTAAACTATATGCCCTGAATGATATAACGATAGTTACGCGTGTTCCAGGTAGGGCTGTTGAGTTTTCAGCAACCATCAACAAAGAATACCTCAGCCGATTTATTGCTGATGGAATAATTATTGCCACACCAACAGGTTCGACTGCATATTCATTAGCAACAGGTGGACCAATGCTCCTTCCGCACACCGAGGCAATTATCGTAACGCCTATTGCGCCACACACGCTCTCAGTTAGGCCAATTGTATTACCAGCACAAAGTCTTGTAGAAATAAAAGTGGGAAAAAAGGGCAAAGCAATATTAGTGGCAGATGGACAGCGAAGTAAGTTTATTAAAAAAGGTCAGGTTATAAAATTTAAAAAGTCGCGTTATTGTGTTAAACTTATTAAGCCGCTCCACACAACATTTTTCAACACCCTTCGTGAAAAGATGAAGTGGGGAGGCAGAGAAGATGCTTAAAGTCCTGAGAGTTAAGAATCTTGCGCTGATGGAAGATTTAACAATAGACTTCGACAATGGGTTAACTGTTGTGACAGGAGAAACTGGGGCAGGGAAATCAATGATTGTTGAAGCAATTGCAACATTATCTGGCAGCCGGATGGAGGATGTTCTAATTCGAAGTGGCAAGAATTTTGCTGAAGTAACTGGAATCTTTGGAGCAAAATCATCGGTCTTAAAAAGGTTGAAAAAATCAGGCATTGAAGTAGATAGTGACCTGATAATCAGAAGGAAAATTGAACGGAATAAGAGACAACATGCTTATATAAATGATCAAATTGTTAGCCTCAATTTACTCAAAGAGATCGCCCGGGAAATGATCGACCTAATTGGACAATATGAAAACCAGTCATTATTTAATGCGAAAAATCATTTATTACTTTTAGATTCATTTGCTGGGCTCGATGATTTAAAAGTAGAATATAATAGAAATTATGGTGAATATCGACATTTACAGACCAAATTGGAAAATCTGCTCGAAACAATGAGGCAGAAAGACGAAAAAATGGACTATTTAAAATATCAGATCGCCGAAATTGAAAAAGCAAACCTGCAACCAGATGAAGAAGAAAAATTGGCTTCAGAAAAGGAACTCCTATTAAGCAGTGAAAAACGTTCTCTACTTTCGACTCAGATTATAACAAGTTTATATGAAGCTGATGGTTCAGTAATTGAAAATCTGGCAAAGATAAAAAAACTTTTTGACGACCTTTGCAAGTACGACCATAATTTAAATAAAATGAATGAAAGGTTGGAAGCTTCAATTTTATCGATTGATGACGTTTATCGGGAAATCAGCAGTTATCAAAGTCAAATAGAGTTCTCACAACAAAGACTCGATGACGTATTGGACAAATTAGATGTAATAAATAAAATTAAGAAAAAGTATGGAAAAACACTTCAAGAAATTAATAATTTCCTTGGAGGTATAAAAAAAGAATTGATGCTTATTGAAACTCAAGACGAAGAATTGAACAATATAAAAGAGCGTATTGTAGAAGTCGAACAAAAAATTACCAGCCAGGCTGAAGAACTCTCAATACAACGGCGCAAGGCTGCTGGAACTTTAAGGAAAAGGATTTTAGAACTTCTATTACAACTTGGTATGAAAAAGGCTGATTTTGAGATTAGATTGACGAATAGAGATATTTGTGAAAACGGAAAGGACGATGTCGAATTTTATATTTCAACAAATCCTGGTGAGGAATTAAAGCCTTTACGAAAGATCGCCTCAGGTGGTGAAGTTTCACGGATTACACTCAGCCTTAAAACACTTTTATCTAGTATTGACCAAATACCAACTATAATATTTGATGAGGTTGATACTGGAATCAGCGGCAGAATCGCTGAAGCTGTTGGCCACCTTCTGGCAAAAGTTAGCAAACAACATCAAATCATCTGTATAACACATCTTCCACAAATATCTGTGTTCGCGGATAATCATATCCTTGTCCAGAAAGAAATTAAAGATAAAGAAACATTTACCAGGATAGTCAAACTGGATCGAGAGATGAGGAAATTGGAAATTGCAAGAATGCTTGGCGGTAAAGAAATTACCGAAAAAACTATGGAACATGCTGCGGAATTTTTAGAAAAGGGTCAGCAGAAATGAAGTCAGGGCACCAGTATTTCCCATCTTTGGCAGAGAAGCTTTGGTGATTATCACTCCGTGAAAAACAAAAACCAACCAATGACAATCTCCAATTATATCACCCTGTCAAGACTTTTAATGCTGCCGTTCATAGTCTACTTTTTACTTCAAAACCAACGCATAACCGCCTTTATTATTATGTCAATCTCCTTAGTTTCTGACACAGTTGATGGCTATCTTGCAAGAAAACTTCATCAGGAATCTGAAACAGGTAAATTCCTTGACCCTTTATGTGACAAAGTATCACTCACTGTTATTTTAGTTACGCTTTTATTAATTAACTCAATACCCTTATGGGGATTTGTAATAATCGTAATGCGAGATATTTTAATTACCATTGGTAGCTTCTTTTTATTTAAATATAAATCTATGGTTTTTAAGTCTAATATAATGGGCAAGATTACAGGATTTATTTTAGGCGCGATTATCATGGCATTTACTATAAACTTACAACAATTAGGAAACATTTTGCTGTACATCAGCATTCCTGCAATAATTGGGTCATTCATAATCTATTTGATTAGATACATTAATGCAATGAAAGGAGAAAAATGAAACCGATTTTCTTTACAAAAATGGAAGGTTCTGGTAATGATTTTTTGTTACTTGACAATCATAATGGATTGATAAGTGAAACTGTTCCAGGCCCGGCGCTGCCAGAGCTTGTAAAAAGGATGACAGATCGTCGTTCAGGTGCGGGCTCAGATGGCGTGCTACTTCTGGAACAGGCAAAAGACTTTCCATTTAGTATGAAATATTTTAATAAGGATGGGAGCGAAGCAGCACTTTGTCTCAATGGCACACGATGCATTGTTAGTTACGCATACCGGTTAGGATTAGTAAATAGCAAGGGGAAATTTTTATCAGCATCAGGACCAATAGGGTTTTATTACAAGAATGGTAGTGTAAGCATTGAAGTCCAACTACCAGTTGATATTAAATTGAACTTCAGCATTACGTTAAAGCGGAAGAAGTATCGCGCCAATTATTTAAGACTCGGCGTTCCACACTGTGTGCTCTTTGTTAAATCTTACGAGAAACTTGATATTAAGGAACTAGGACAAGCAATTCGTGAACATAGATCCTTTAAACCAGACGGCACCAATGTCAATTTTGTTAAAGTTGAAGATAATCATCTTTTTGTCCGAACGTATGAACGTGGTATCGAAGACGAAACACCTTCTTGTGGCAGTGGAGTTTTGGCGTCAGCCTACATTGCAACAAAACTATTTATTACCGAATCACCAGTAACCTGCAATACCAACGGTGGAGAATTACTCGTGACTATTAAAGATAAACTCTACCTTGAAGGACCGGCAAAATATATTTATGACGGAGTTTACTACCTTTAACAAGGTAAAAGTTAAATGAGACTTAGATTTATGGAGTTCACCGGTAGGTGAGCGCTCATAAGTCTGTAGTCGAATTTGACCCCGCACCTTGT
>SOIY01000051.1 GCA_004376785.1 Candidatus Stahliibacteriota bacterium
TTATGGATGTGAAACAAGCAATAGAAAAAAGAAGGGCTTACCGCTCCCTTGAACATATCGAAATAACCGAAGACCTGATTAAGGATCTGGCACAGAGTGCTCAACTATTCTGTTCCTGTTTTAATAATCAGCCGTGGCGATATGTTTTTGTATATGACCCCGAAATGTTAAAAAAAATGCATGTTGCTCTGTCTCAAGGCAATGAGTGGGCACAATCAGCATCTATGATTATTGCAGTATTTAGCAAACCAGAATTAGATTGTATTATTAAAGACAGAAAATACTATCTATTTGACACAGGTATGGCAACAGCAGCACTTATTTTAAGAGCAACAGAATTAGGTCTTGTAGCACATCCAATCGCTGGTTACAGTCCCAAAAAAGTGAAAGAGATACTCAACATTCCTATTGAAATGGAGGTCATTACATTAATTATAATAGGCAAGCATTCAGAAGAAATTAATCCTCTACTATCAGAAAAACAAATGGAAGCAGAAAGAAAAAGACCCGAACGATTATCTTTTGCCAAGTTCGTCTATATGAATAGTTATAACGGAAATATTGAATAAAATATATATTAACGATGTTGCTGAAAAAGTCATTTTCAGTCACCTCTTAATATCCTTGACAAAGTTCAAATTGTGGTTATAATTACATGATGACACTATATACAGTGTTTTTTGACGTAGTTATCTCAAAAGGAGGAAAAATACTATGTTTGAAAAAATAAAAAAAAGAAACGGCATGATAGTAAAATTCGACGCGGATAAAATTACAAAGGCAATTGTTGAAGCAGGAATAGCAACTAGTGAATTTGATAAAAAAATTGCCCAGAATTTGACTCTCAAGGTTTTAAGTTTAGCTCAGCAGGTAATTACCCATAAAATACCAACTGTTGAGCAAATTCAAGATATTGTTGAAGAAATCCTATTATCCTCTCCTTATCGTAAAACTGCCAAGGCTTATATCATTTACCGGGATCAACATGCCAGAATTAGAGAAATTACTGCTAAGGCAAATGTTAATATAGTAGACCAGTATTTAGGGCAAATCGATTGGCAGGTTAATGAAAATAGTAATATGACATTTTCGTTGCAGGGGTTAAATAATTATATTTCTTCGGAGATCAGTAAAATTTACTGGTTGAACAAGATCTATCCTGTAGAAATCAGGGAAGCTGATATGGGTGGCGATTTTCATGTACACGATTTAAATATCCTGTCTGTTTATTGCGTTGGATGGGATTTATATGACCTCCTGTTACAAGGATTTAAAGGAGTACCTGGAAAAGTAGAAAGTAAGCCAGCTAAACATTTCAGAAGTGCATTAGGGCACATAGTTAATTTTTTCTACACTTTACAAGGTGAGGCTGCTGGTGCCCAGGCTTTTTCCAATTTTGATACACTTTTAGCCCCTTTTATAAAGTATGATAAACTAAATTATAAAGAAGTAAAACAAGCCTTACAAGAATTTGTTTTCAATATAAATGTACCAACCAGGGTTGGTTTTCAGGCGCCTTTTACCAACATTACATTAGATTTAACTGTTCCCAAATACTATGCTGATCAAGGTGTTGTTATTGGTGGTAAGGTGCAAAGTAAAACCTATAAAGACTTCCAGGAAGAAATAAACACATTCAATAAAGCCCTTTTTGAAGTAATGATGGAAGGAGATGCTAAAGGCAGGGTTTTTACTTTTCCCATCCCAACTTATAATATTACCAAAGATTTTGATTGGGAAAATCCTAATCTGGATGGATTATGGCATATGACGGCTAAGTATGGTGTACCCTATTTCTCAAATTTTATAAATTCTGATATGAAACCAGAGGACGCCAGGTCAATGTGTTGCCGATTAAGAATAGATAATAGAGAATTAACAAAACGAGGCGGGTCACTTTTTGGTTCCAATCCCTTAACAGGTTCTATTGGTGTAGTTACGATTAATATGCCCAGGATCGGTTTTTTATCTAAAGACGAGGATGAATTTATAGAACGCGTGGAAAAACTAATGATTTTAGCAGAGGAAAGTTTAGAAATTAAAAGAAAAATCTTGGAAAAATTCACAGAAACAGATCTTTATCCCTATGCAAAATATTATTTAAGAGATGTTAAAAACCGTTTCAATGAATATTGGAAAAACCATTTTTCAACAATTGGTTTGGTTGGCATGGATGAGGCTTGTCTAAATCTACTCGGAGAAAATATCGCTTCTGATAATTCTAAAGCCTTTACGCTTAGGGTCTTAGATTTTATGAGAAAAAAACTGATACAATTTCAAGAGGAAACTGGGAATAATTATAATCTCGAAGCTACACCGGCTGAAGGAACTGCTTATAGGCTGGCAAAAGGAGATAAAGATAAATATCCCGAAATAATTTGTGCAAATGAAGAAGAATATAAAAAGGGAGCTCCACCATTCTATACAAATTCTACCCAGTTACCAGTGAATTTCACGGATGATATTTTTGAAGCCCTCGAATTACAGGACGAAATTCAGACAAAGTATACTGGAGGTGTAGTCTTACATATTTTCGCAGGTGAGAGGATTAATGATTATAATATTATTAAAGTCTTAGTTCGCAAAATTTGTGAAAACTATCATCTTCCATATTTTACCTTTACACCAACTTTCAGTGTTTGTCCTACTCATGGCTATTTATCAGGAGAACATAATGAATGCCCGAAATGCGGCGCGCAGTCTGAAATCTATTCGAGGGTAGTAGGTTACCTGCGTCCAGTAAAACAGTGGAATAAAGGAAAAAAGAGTGAGTTTAAATTAAGAAAAACATTTAAAGTGTAAAAATGAGTATTAGATGTAATTTTAGATATCTTTCAAAATAAAAGGAGGTAAAATGCCAGTTTTAGATGAGAAAATAAAGGAAGATGTAAAAGGTATGTTTAAAGATTTAAAAGAACAGGTTAAGTTCATTGTGTTTACACAAGATGGATTAATAAAAGTTCCAGGCATTGAATGTGAAACATGTAAGGATAATCGTATGTTAATGGAAGAAATCGCTTCTCTATCAGACAAAATTAGTATAGAAGTTTATGATTTTGTGAAAGATAAGGATAAGGCAGAGCAGTACAAGATAGATAAAATTCCTGCAACAATTGTCCTTGGACAAAAAGACCATGGTATAAGGCTTTACGGGATGCCAACTGGATATGAATTTCCAACACTACTAAATGCTATAAAGATGGTTTCCACGACTAATTCTGAACTCTCAAACGAAACTAAAGAAAAACTGATAACATTGTCAAAACCAGTTCATATACAGGTATTTGTAACCCTAACCTGTCCTTATTGTTCATCAGCCGTAGTGACCGCCCATCGTATGGCATTAGAAAACGATAATGTAACGGCTGATATGGTAAATGCCCAGGAATTCCCACAACTGGCACAGAAATATAATGTCTTTTCCGTACCAAAAATTGTGATAAATGAAACGACTCAATTCGAAGGATCATTACCAGAAAACACATTTTTAGAAAAAGTCTTGGAATCAGTGAAGTAATTCACCAAAAATGTTTTATTTCCCCAATCACATAGTGGTTGCGCTTATTCGACTAGCATCTGGAATAACATATTGTTTGCCGAGTAAACTTGGCCTTCACAATCATTTTATATTACCGTACTAGTCGAGCTTGCTTGACTATCTATTTCATTAATGAAACACTGTTTCTTTATTGAAACAAGTATAATCACGATTTTTCACGTGATAATAATCAATATGTATGATGTTTCAAATGTGAAACAATAATGAATAAAATAATTACTAGTAAATACTGAAAAATTTACTTTAACAAACTCATGAAATGCTTTATATCCCGTGATAAATAAGCTCTCTACCCTCTGCCCTTTGCTCTTTGCAAATACTGGCACAAACTTTGCATAATATACTATTAGATTAATGTAATTCAGCCTATGGCTGAATTGAAAGGAGGCTATTATGCCAGGTGGAGATAGAACTGGTCCTATGGGTCTTGGACCAATGACTGGTCGCGCAGCAGGAATCTGCGCAGGTTATCCGACTCCAGGATTTGCTAACCCAATTCCTGGATTTGGCAGAGGTAGAGGTTTTTATCCTTATGCTCAACCTAATGCGTATCAGGGTTTTCCTAATGC
>SOIY01000319.1 GCA_004376785.1 Candidatus Stahliibacteriota bacterium
GTATTCAATAAAACCAGCACATTTTTTTCTTTTTTCCAAATATAATAATTTAATTTTCAGATCTTCAGAAAAACGCTTTTTTAACCATTCAAGCTTTATTTGATACCCTTCATTTTTTTGATTTAGAAAACACACAGGTGCATATTCTGCAATATTCTTTTGGTTTACCTCAATTAATTTTAAATCTGCCATAATAATTACCTCCGGCTTTTTATCAAGTGTTTCATATCCAGTTTCCTCTGTTCTGATTTTTCAAATTATTAGATGGAACAATCGTCATTTCCCTTGTCGATCTTTATGGATATATCGTAAGTAATCAGTGAGTACATAGTGCCAAATTGCTTCTATTAAAAAAAATATTGCGAGAAATCCAAAGGCGACAGACCACCATTGCGAGGCAAAATACGACCAAAGGAGAGCCATGATTATCCCTGAAATCAAATTAATTGTTCCAACTAATTCTGTGCCTGAGAATATTTCCTTCAAAAAGTTTTTCATAATCTGATTTTAGCAAAATATTTAACATTGTCAATATAAGGTTGCATGCCCAATAAACCCGGCTCCTCTTTTTTAAAAAAAACTACCCAAGATTCGAACATTATAACATTATACCATTATATCATTTTAACATTACCAGATAGGCCTCACTTCGCTCGGCACTATCTCCCCTGGGACAGCCCCTTTTATCAAAGGAACTGGGTCGTATCGGTTATTATATCTATCTGAGTCCAGCCTCTTATCTGAATAATAAGGGGCTGTTGGGATTTCAATGTATTGAAATTCCAATACGATATAATGATCGAATGACTGATTTCCGGTTCGATAGTTGTACGATTGTACACTTGTCACAATGAATTTTTGCATCTATTCTGAAATCATAGGGTATAGATTCTGGTATTTTAGGAATGATAGAAATTAATTATTAAAATTTTTTGAAATTTTGGATAATTTTTTAATCCCTGTTTACCCGCAAACCATTGCAATATTTACTTAAATTAACTCTTGACAAATGGTAGTTTCTAATTATAATGATTCCATAATGAAAATGATTTCAAATATGGAAAGATTAAAAGATGTTCTTAAGACGAAAGATCTTAAACCAACATACCAACGTTTAAAGATTCTCGAATATCTGGATAAACATGAAAACAGCCATCCAACTGTAGAAATGATTTACGAAACAATCTGCAGAAAGATACCCACAATGTCCATGACGACTGTCTATAATACGTTAAACGCCTTTCTTGAAAAAGGTCTTGTATCGGAAGTGACTATCACAGGAACAGAGGTCAGATATGATTTTGTTACTGTCCCCCATCATCATTTCTTCTGTAAAAAATGTGGTAAAATTATTGATATTGATATTAAATGTGCTGTTGCAGACAAAAAGAAAATATACGGGCATAGAATAGATGAATTTCACAGATACATAAAGGGTGTTTGTAAAGATTGTCTTAAGAGCGAAAAAAATAAATCTAAACATAATAGTGATTCTTGATGTCAAAGACTTAGAGGGTTTAAGGGTTTGACATCTATAAAAAAGGAGGAAATATGAAAGATAAGGTCGAAAAGGTCCTAGATGAAGTAAGACCAGGTTTGCAGGCAGATGGCGGTGATGTTGAATTAGTTGATATTACCGAGGATGGCATTGTTAAAGTGAAACTGACCGGTGCGTGTGCTGGTTGTCCAATGAGCACCCTCACCCTTAAGATGGCTATTGAGAAAAGATTAAAAGAAAAAATTCCTGAAGTAAAAGCAGTAGAACAGGTATTTTAATGAATAGGAATTCAATAAATTCCTATTCAAATTCTAAACCCAGCCTATTTGTAATAGGCTTGGGTAAATCCTGAATTCGAAATGCTCACCCCGTTAGATATAAAGCCAATCTTTCTTCAAAATATTTATAATGAAGTGAGGATGATTTGGTACCTATCAACTTTATGAAATTGTTTTATCTAACGGGACAGGCAAATTCAAATGTTTTAAACGTCGTTCCGCTTTGCCAGAATTATCGATATATGGTCGGAGCTTCGCATTATGCTTGATACTCTTCTCAACATCCTCATCGAAGTATGGCGTCTTCTGCTCATAGTAAGTCCCTGGTTATTAATCGGACTACTTATTGCCGGTATTATCCACTCGTTTATTGGTGAGGAGTTTATCCGACGTCATTTAGGCGGTTCTGGGTTTATCCCGGTTTTGAAATCAACACTTTTTGGCATCCCACTCCCTGTATGCTCTTGTAGTGTGATCCCTATAGCTGCTGGTTTAAGAAAGGACGGCGCTTCAAAGGCATCAACAATGGCATTCCTCGTGTCCACACCAACCACTGGTATCGATTCCCTATTTGTCACATATGCCTTTCTCGGAGGCATCTACATGATTGCAAGACCATTGGCAGCCCTTATTGCAGGACTGCTTATTGGGATACTTATCTACTCCTCGGAAAAAGAAACAGCACCTGGAGTTTCTGATCATGGAATTCATTCACATATATCCTTATCAGAAAGAATAAAACAGTCATTATATTATGGATTCAGAATTCTACCACAGGATTTAGGAAAAACCCTTATTTTTGGAATTATACTCGGTGGTCTGCTAACAGCTTTAGTCCCACAAGATATTGCGAGTGTCTATCTCTCAAACCCTTTTATTGCCTATCCTCTGATGCTTATTATTTCTGTACCGTTGTATGTATGTGCTGTTGGAACAGTTCCGATTGCTGCAGCACTTTTGACAAAGGGATTAATACCAGGTGCTGCGCTTGCTTTTCTTATCGCAGGACCTGCAACCAATACGATAACACTCGCATTTGTCGGCAAGAAAATGGGCAAAAAGGTTTTGATCTTATACCTGATATCTATCGTGGGTATTGCAATAGTTTTTGGGATATTACTCGATGTAATTACATCTGGAATAGAAATAAAACAGATGCTCTCTTCTGGTGGACGATTACCTTATGTGCTTCAACTGGTATGCTCCATTCTCCTTCTTATAATCATATTTCTAAATTTCATAAAAAGAAAAAGGAAAGAGGTTGAAATGGATTATTCTTTCCTTGTTCCAAATATGACCTGTAAGCATTGTCAAATGACAATTGAACAGGCATTGAAAAAAGTTCCAGGGATTAAAAAAGTCGAGGTCTATCTTGATGAAAAATTGGTAAAAATCGACGGTGAAATTGATGAGGAAGCTGTGGTAAAACAGATACAAGATGCTGGTTATACTGTTGAAAAAAAACAAAGTGCTTGAACTTCGTGCTGTTGTTATTTTATTCTTTAGGTATTTACCCAAGCCCATTGCAAATGGGCTGGGTTTAGGGGTTTACCCCGTTTAGATAGTACACATCTAACGGGGTTTAGGAATTTTATTTGTTTAAAGGAGGTAAATTATGCAAAGCTTAAAAGGCACAAAAACAGAAAAAAACCTTTTGACTGCATTTGCAGGAGAATCACAGGCAAGAAATCGCTATACCTATTTTGCCTCAAAGGCGAAAAAAGAAGGTTATGAACAGATCTCTGGAATATTTGCAGAAACTGCAGATAACGAAAAAGAACATGCTGAAAGATTATTTAAATTCTTAGAAGGCGGTGAAGCAGAAGTTGCTGCTGCTTTCCCTGCCGGAATAATTGGCAAAACAGCAGACAATCTCAAGGCAGCTGCTGCTGGTGAAAACTATGAGCATACTACTATGTATCCAGAATTTGCAAGGGTAGCTGATGAAGAAGGATTCAACGAGATAGCGTCGGTCTTCACATCAATTGCTGTGGCTGAAAAACAACACGAAAAGCGTTATCTTGGACTACTCGAAAATATTAAAAATGGCAGAGTCTTCAAAAGAGATAAACCAATTAAATGGCGCTGCAGGAATTGTGGATATATTCATGAAGGTATTGAACCACCAGAAGAATGTCCAGCATGTGCCCATGCAAAGGCATATTTTGAGCTTTTAGGAGAAAACTGGTGAGTTATACGGAGGTAAAGTTATGAATGAAGTTTTTGGTGAAAATAACACTAAAAAAGAGGCCTTAAAGAAGTTAATTAAAAAATTACATGAGGGTGCAGATCTTGAGCAAGTTAAAAAAGAATTTAAGGATTCTGTTGGTGAAATATCTGTGACAGAAATATCAAAAGCCGAAGAAGAACTTATAAAAGATGGTATGGCTCCGGAAAAAATACATAAACTATGTGATGTTCATATTGCACTTCTTCGGGAATCACTTGAAAAAGAAGAAATACTGGCTGCTCCAGGACACCCTGTACATATTCTTATGCAAGAACATAAAATTCTCTTGAAATTTGCTGATGATTTGAGAAAAATTGCACAAGAGATAAAGAATAAAGAAAAAAATGTGATTGAGCAATTAAAACATATTGAAGAACATCTCAAGGCATCACAAAGTCACTATAGCCGAGAAGAAAATGTTCTTTTTCCATATCTTGAAAAACATGGTATCACACAGCCTCCAGCAATGATGTGGATGGACCACGATAAGATAAGAGAAATTGAGAAAAATCTTTATAAAATTATTGATTCGTACGAAAAAACAGAATTTCAAGATTTTGCGAAAAACCTAAAAATATCGGCAATAGCACTGGCTGAAATGCTCTCAAACCATTTTTATAAAGAAAATCATATTCTCTTCCCTACTGCATTAAAGGTAATTACTGAGACAGAATGGAATGATATCAGAAAACAGTTTGATGAACTTGGGTATTGTTGTTTCACACCAGAACCTGCTAAGTTTGCTATGGAACAAACAGAAACGTCACCAGATAAACCTGAAGCAAAAGGTATGGTTCAGTTTGAAATGGGAAGCTTAACAAACGAAGAGATTGAAATGATTTTTAATACTCTGCCTGTGGATATTACGTTTGTTGATAAAGAAGATACAGTGCGATACTTTAGTCAGTCTAAAGAGAGAATTTTTCCAAGAACAAAGGCACATATTGGTCTAAAAGTTCAGCAATGCCATCCTCAAAAGAGTGTACATATTGTTAATCAGATATTGGGAGATTTTAAAAACGGTAAAAAGGATAAAGCCGAGTTCTGGATCAACATGAATAACATGGTTGTCTATATAAGATATTTCCCAGTACGCAATAAAAATGGCGATTACTTGGGTTGTTTAGAGGTTACTCAAAACATTGCTGGTATAAAAAAGATTGAAGGTGAAAAAAGATTATTGTGAGAGCTCTAAAAAACTATTTTTGAGCTCTCTCGATTACAGAGATTATATAAAGATTACAGTGATTGATCAGAGATTTCTGGACTTTTCCAGAAATTTTATTGTGAGGCATGAATGAATAAAAAAGCACTCTGGAAAATTAGTTATGGACTCTATATTGTCTGTTCTAAAAAGGATGGCAAGTTTAATGGACAGATCGCAAACACTGTATTTCAGTTGACTGCAGAACCACCAACTATTGGAGTCTGTATAAATAAAAATAATCTTACTCATGAATATATTCAGGAAAGTAAAGTCTTTACTGTTTCTATTCTATCCACCCAAGCCACGATGAGATTTATCGGACTTTTCGGATTCAAATGCGGCAGGGACATTGATAAATTTAAGGATGTTGGTTATAAAATCGGTAAAACAGGTGCCCCTATAGTTTTAAATAATACTATAGGATATTTAGAATGCGAAGTCATAAGCAGTATGGATGCCGGCACACACACGTTATTTGTCGGGAAATTAGTGGATGCGGAAATAATCAATGATAAAGAACCTATGACCTATGAATACTATCATAAAGTCTTAAAAGGTAAAGCACCGAAAACAGCTACAACATACATTAAGGAAGAACCAGAAAAATTAAATAAATCAGATAAACCAAAAGAGGAGTCAAAAATGGCAAAGTACAAATGCACAGTATGCGGGTATATATATGACCCGGAAAAAGGTGACCCGGATTCAGGTGTAAAACCCGGCACACCTTTTGAAGAATTACCAGATGACTGGATATGTCCAGTGTGTGGGGTCGGAAAAGATAAGTTTGAAAAGGAGGTTTAAAAATGACTGTACGACAAATAAAACCTGAGATCCACACTGTTGGAGCAATAGACTGGGACAGAAGATTATTTGATGAACTCATACCTTTACCTGACGGCACAACTTATAATTCATATCTTATTAAAGGTAGTGAAAAAACAGCGCTGATTGATACGGTTGACCCACCTAAAGAAAATGAACTCTTTGATAATTTAAAGAAGTTAGACGTAAATAATATTGATTATGTTATTGCTAACCATGCTGAGCAGGATCACTCAGGCACTATACCTAAAATTCTTAAAACTTTTCCAAATGCCAAGGTAGTAACTAATGCAAAATGCAAAGGAATGCTAATGGATTTATTATTGATTCCCGAAGGTAAATTTATAGTAGTAAATGATGCTGATACTTTATCCCTGGGAAACAAAACTCTCCAGTTCATTATGGCACCATGGGTTCACTGGCCTGAGACTATGCTCACTTATCTACGAGAAGATAAAATTTTATTTCCATGCGATTTTCTCGGTTCACATCTTGCAACGAGTGATCTCTATGCAACAGATGAGGCAAGAGTTTATGAGGCAGCAAAGCGTTATTATGCAGAGATTATGATGCCATTTAGAAATAACATAAAGAAACATATGGAAAAACTAAAGCAGTTCGAGATTGAAATGATCGCACCGAGCCATGGTCCTATTCATAACAAACCAGAATTTATTCTTGATGCTTATAAAGATTGGATTTCTGACAACGTAAAAAATGAAGTAGTCATCCCTTATGTTTCAATGCACGGCAGTACTGATAAAATGGTAAGATATTTTGTGAATGCTCTAATGAAAAGAGATATAACTGTAAAACCATTTAATTTAACAAAAACAGATATCGGAGAATTGGCAAAGGCTCTTGTTGACGCTGCTACCATAGTTATTGCCTCTCCCACTGTGCTGGTCGGTCCACATCCAGCTGCAGTTTACGCAACATACCTTGCCAATGCCTTAAGACCAAAGACCAAATTTGCATCAATAATTGGCTCTTATGGTTGGGGTGGAAAAATGGTCGATACAATTACGGGTATGCTTGGCAATCTTAAAGTAGAATTAATTTCACCAGTAATCGTAAAAGGGTACCCGACAGAGGATAATTTTAAGGATCTAGAAAAACTGGCAGATGAGATTTTTAATAAACATAGAGAACACAATATCGTTTAAAAGGAGAAATATAAATGGCGGAAAAAGAAAAATTGGATATGTTTTGCTACCAATGCTCCCAAACTGCAAGAGGTACAGGTTGCACTGTAAAAGGGGTATGCGGAAAAGAAGCTACAGTCGCCCGGTTACAGGACAATCTGTTGCTTGCTACCAAGGGGATGGCGGCTTATCTCTACCATGCCCGTGAGTTAGGTTATACTGATACCAAAATAGATGCGTTTTTGGAACGGGCATTTTATTCAACATTTACCAATGTCAACTTTGACGCAGAAGACTTTGTTAATCTGGCTGTTGAAGCAGGTAAGATGAATATAAGAACAATGCAGCTTCTCAAAAAGGCTCACATTGAAACATATGGAGAGCCTGAACCCACAAAGGTACAAACCGGAACAGTCAAGGGTCAAGGGATTATTGCAACTGGCCACGGCCTCAAAGCGCTTGGAGAGTTACTTAAACAAACAGAACAAACCGGAATAAATGTCTACACCCATTCAGAACTTTTACCTGCCCATGGATATCCCGGCTTGAAAAAGTATAAACACCTGGTTGGCAATCTGGGAAAAGCGTGGTTTGACCAGAAACAACTGTTCTCAAAATACCCTGTGGCAATCCTCGGAACATCAAACTGTGTCTTGATCCCTAAGGAAGATTATCGTGACAGAATGTTTACTACCGGACCTGCACGCCTACCTGGCGTACAACACATTACTGGATATGATTATACACCTGTGATACAGAAAGCTCAATCATTGCCAGAACTCGAGGAGAAGCCCGGCGATGTTATACTCACTACAGGATTTTCAAAATCAGTAGTCTTGTCTTTAAAAGATAAAATCAAACACCTGGTTCAAACAGGTAAAATTAACCATTTCTTCCTTGTCGGAGGCTGTGATTCGCCGCTCAAAAAAGCGGTGTACTTTCGGGAATTTGTTCAAAGTTTACCAAAAAATACAGTGGTCTTAACGCTTGCTTGTGGCAAGTTTAGAATCAACGATCTAAATCTTGGTGAAATAGAAGGTATCCCAAGATTGATTGACCTGGGACAGTGCAATGATGCAATCGTTGCTGTAGAAATTGCTGAGGCTCTCGCCGAATTATTCGGCATGGGAATCAATGAACTTCCCTTAACCCTGGTTTTAAGTTGGATGGAACAAAAGGCTGTAGCTATCCTCTGGAGTCTGCTTGCACTCGGGATAAAAGGTATTTATCTAGGTCCTATCTTACCGGCATGGGTTAATGACGACATACTTAAGGTCTTGAAAGAAAAATATGATTTGAGACTTATAAGTAATCCAGATCAAGATATAGAGCAGATATTAAAGCTAAAATAGGAGGTTAAAATGAGTCTATTTGAACCAAGTGAAGTATTTCAGTTTGCAATAAGGATAGAAGAAAATGGTGAGAAATTTTATCGGCAGATGGTTCAAAAATTTGAGGATCCAAAGGTAAAAGAATTATTCTCTTATCTTGCAGACGAGGAGATAAAACATAAAAAGACATATGAAGAAATGGTCTCCAAAATTGAAAAATATGAACCATTTGAGACTTTCCCAGGAGAGTATTTTGCTTATCTACGTGCCTATGCAGATAAAATCATCTTTACCCAGAAAGAATTCGATGAAGAAATAGCAAAAATTAAAGATATAAACGCTGCGCTTGATTATGCAATAAATGCAGAATTAAATTCTATCTTATATTACCAGGAAGTAAAAAATCTTGTCTCTGAAAATCAACGTAGCACAATTGATAGAATAATAGAAGAAGAGCGGCGACATTTTGTGAAATTATCAGAGATCAAAAGGACGATAAAATAATTGTGGGTATACAGATTAGACAATGATTACTCTCGAGTGTAGTTGCCCAATCCTTTAGCTGAATTAAAAGGAGGTAAAAAATGACTAAAAGATTGCAAATCTATAAATGCGAAGTTTGTGGAAATATAGTAGAGGTCCTGCATGAAGGTGTAGGAGAACTTGTTTGCTGTAATCAACCGATGAAACTTATGCAAGAGAATACAGTTGATGCAGCACAAGAAAAACATGTTCCAGTAATAGAAAAAACTGCGGATGGTATAAAGATAACAGTTGGTAGTGTACTCCATCCAATGGAAGAGAAGCACTATATTGAATGGATAGAACTAATTGCTGATGGACAGGCATATCGTGAGTTTTTAAAACCTGGTGCAAAACCTGAAGCTATGTTCAAGATAGATGCACAAAATATAACTGCTCGTGAATATTGTAATCTTCACGGTTTGTGGAAAAGCTGAATAAAGGAGAAAATATAATGATATCAGAAAAAATAAAGGATGCCGTAAATAAACAGATAAATGCTGAGATATACTCTTCATATCTTTATTTATCAATGTCTGCTTATTTCGAATCAATAAACCTCAAAGGATTCGCTAATTGGATGAAAGCACAAGCTCAGGAAGAAATGGTACATGCAATAAAATTCTACGACTATATCAATGAAAGAAGCGGCAGAGTATTACTAACTGCTATTGAAGCACCACCAAAACAATGGGATTCTCCTCTTGATGTTTTTGAGTTTACTTACAAGCATGAACAAAAAGTAACTGGTTTAATTAATGATCTAGTAAATCTTGCTATTTCTGAAGCAGACCATGCCACTACTAATTTCTTACAATGGTTTGTAGCTGAACAGGTTGAAGAAGAAGCCTCGGCTGACGAAGTTGTTCAAAAGCTCAAACTTGCAGGTGAACGGGGCAGCGGTCTATTCATGCTTGACCGTGAACTCGGGCAGCGTGTGTTCACTCCACCAACCGCAACAAAACAAGAATAACCAGATATAGGAGGAAAAAATGGAAAAAATTTCCAATGAAGTCCTCGATGTAATAAAATACGCCACAACAATGGAAATTAATGGCAGGAGTTTTTATGAACACGTTGCAGACATAACACATAATGAACTTGGCAAAAAGATGTTTAAGAAACTTGCCCAGGATGAAATAGGGCACATCACGACATTCGGTGAAATATTTACTTCTGTACTAAACAGTGATGAGTGGAAAAAATACACTGATCAAGAAGAAAACAATAAAGAAACCGTGCTGGAAAAACTGAAAGCAAGAGTAAAAAAAGAAGAACACGAAGAACGAGCAAGTGACTTAGAGGCTTTAAGAATAGGCATGGAACTTGAGAGAGAATCAATTGATCAGTATGAAAAATGGGCACAAGAAACGAGCGATACCAAAGCTCAGGAGATATTCAAAAAGATAATCGAAGAAGAAAAATTTCATTATGATTTACTCCAGGCAGAATATGATAATATCACTAATACCGGTTTCTGGTTCGATATGGCTGAATTCAGAATGGACGGCAAATTCTAGTACATATATTTAATGAATAGAGAAAAAGCAAAACCTAACAAAACCCTGGACTGCATTGGTCTTTTCTGCCCACAGCCCTTGTTTCAGACTCGAGAACAAATAGATAGCATTGAAGTTGGTGAAATACTGGAAGTCCTTGCAGATGATCCTGCTGCAGAAGAAGATTTAAAAAGATTTGCAAAACGTACCGGACATAAAATAATATCTTTTGAAAAAAAGAAAGATATTTTAAGATTTTTAATTAAAAAATCGAAATAGGAGTTTACAGTGAAAAAAAATAACACAATTTTATATGTCCAGACTAGTGATAAACCGGAAAGACAGTATTCGCCCCTGGTCTTGGCGCAGACTGCAAAGGCAATGGATATTGATGCAAAGGTTTATTACCTGGGGCAGGGACTAAAAATATTGAGGCCAGGTACCGCAGAAGAGATAAAACTTGAAAGCTTTCCGAGCGTTGCTGAAATGATTAAGAAAACCCTCGAAATGGGTATTGAGATTTATGTTTGCGAGGCATCCAAACAGATGTTAGGCTGGAAAAAGATTGAATTAATACCCGGTGTGAAAATCGTTGGTGCTGGAACTTTAAACGACCTTGCCCTTGATGCTGATGCAACCATGTGGTTTTAAAAAGAGACATTGGGTATGAGTGTATATCTTGACTATCAGTCTTCAAAACCTGTTGATCCAATCGTAATAAAAGCAATGCAGCCTTATTTTCATGATAAATTTGGAAATCCATCATCTCTTCATAAAATTGGCGATGATGCGACACAAGTATTAGAAGAACATCGTCAAACTATTACAAATTTTATTAATGCAGAAAAAGACGAAATCATATTTACATCTGGTGCCACAGAATCGAATAACCTTGGTATTATCGGCTTTGCTCTAAGGAATAAAGAAAAAGGAAATCATATTATCATATCAGAGATCGAACATATATCCATACATAACATTGCAAAGTACTTGGGGAAATTTGGATTTACTGTCTCAAAAGTACCGGTTGATCAATACGGTAGGGTGAGTATACATAAAATTATCGATCGCATAACTGACAAAACGATTCTCGTATCTATTGGTTATGCAAACAATGAAATTGGTACAATCCAACCAATTTCTGAAATCGGAAAGTTATGCAGAGAAAAAAATATTACATTTCACACAGATGCCGTAGCTGCAGAGGGATTAATGCCAATTGATGTTAAAAGGGATAATATCGATCTCTTAACCATATCGTCTAATGATATCTATGGCCCCAAAGGCATTGGTATATTATACGTAAGAAAAGGGATAAGAATAAATCCTTTAATGATTGGCGGCGGCCAGGAATTCGGGCTACGTTCTGGCACAGAGAACATTCCCGCAATAGTCGGAATGGCAAAAGCGGTCGATATAATGCAAAACGAAATGCAACAAGAAGTTCGAAGATTTAAAGGTTATCAAGACCAGTTAATCAAGAATATATTAGAAAAAATCCCTAAATCTTATTTGAATGGACATCCCGAAGAGAGACTTCCGAATAATGCACATTTTCGGTTCGATGGCATTGAAGGAGAATCACTGCTTTTATTAATGAAGGATAAAGGTATTTCTGTATCCACAGGCTCTGCCTGCTCATCAAAAACATTAGAACCTTCACATACACTTATTGCCTTAGGGTTGTTACATGAAGAAGCACACGGGTCATTACAATTAACATGTGGAAGATTTACTGGACAAGAAGATATTGATGCAGTTGTGAATGCTTTACCCGGGGTGGTTGAACGACTGAGAAAGTTGTCGCCCCTTTATGTGGAGGAGCAATAATGAAATCAACACAGTATTCAAAAAAGGTTTTAGACCATTTTCAGAATCCAAGAAATGTCGGTACTCTGGAAGGTAAGGACGTTGCAAAAGGAAAAATTGGTAATCCTGTATGCGGTGATCTCATGGAATTCTATATTAAGGTAAAGAATAATATAATAGAAGATATAAAATTTAAGACATTTGGATGCGGCTCAGCAATTGCAACAGCAAGTATGATAACAGAATTGGCTAAAGGAAAGACAATTGAGCAAGCCCTCAAAATAACGCGCAAGGATGTTGCGGATGAATTGGATGGATTACCACCAATAAAAATGCATTGTTCAAACCTTGCAGCAGATGCACTTAAAGATGCCATTCATAATTACCAAACCAAGCAAAAACCACAGGTAGAGCCTACCAAAGAAGACAAAGAGCACAGAAAAGGAATAATCAATGAAGAAGAATTTCTTGACAAAGGCATCTATTACAAAGTGGATGATCTTTTAACATTTAAGAACAAAAGGGTAATTGTCTTGGATAAAGGAGACAAATCAATAGAGACTGCCATCGAATTAACAAAACAGACACCGAGAGTAGTATATGTAACTGCTGCAAAAGAAATATCTACCAATCCTGATTTAAATACGAAATTGAAACAATCAAATGTCAAGGTTTTATACGAATCTGAAATATTAGAGGTTAGAGGTATGAATACTGTAGAAAAAGTTCTAATTCACGATCTTAATGAAGATGA